>CAYOQX010000092.1:0-7011 GCA_964406195.1 uncultured Alkaliphilus sp.
GCTGGAGGTCGGTATAGGTACTAATGCCAGAAAAAACAGGGGCGGCAAAATAATGGAAGATATAATTGAATGGCATATACATAAATTATGTACTGCTTTACATCTCGATTACATGACACAGGCCACAAAAAGAAAAATACTGGACGAATGGGGCCTTGTACTACCAATCGATAAAAGTTCAAGACAATATGACTTTGCAATATTAAATGATAATAACAAAATTGTATTAATAGAGACTAATTTTTACTCTGGCGGCGGTTCCAAGTTGAAGTCTGTAGCTGGTGAATTCCAGTCCCTGAATACCTTCCTTGAAACTGAAGATATAGTAGATAAATTTATATGGATTACAGATGGTGTTGGATGGATTACGGCTAAATCACCCCTAAAGGAATCCTTTATGCACAATGATTTTATCATAAATACTAAAATGATTTTTGATGGTGTCTTAGAGGAAATTATAAAATTTTGAAAGGATGATCGTATCCATGAAATGTGAAATCTGTTCCCGAATTGTCAGGTCAAGGGATTATCTGGACCATTTAAGTGAATTTCATCCCCATGAATATAAAGAATTTATACAAGAAATGATTTTCCTGAATAACAATGGTGATTGCATTACGGATATTGCCTCTGAACTAAATGTATCTAAAAAATTAATAGATGATAATCTAGGTCTTCTGATGGAATCCCCATCCGAATATTATATTAAATCTCCCTTAAATATAAAAACTTGGGAACCTAAGGATTTTAAAATGGAAGCAACTACAATGTGGAGTTTTAGGCAAAGGGGAAACTGGGCAACCCATAATGGAAAATATCGTGGCAATTGGTCCCCATATATACCTAGAAACCTGATACTAAGATATTCCAAGGAGAATGATATTGTATTAGATCCCTTTCTAGGAAGTGGTACAACTCTAGTTGAGACAAAATTATTAAAAAGAAATGGCATAGGCATAGATATTAATCCGGAGGCTATTGATATAGCCAATAAGAATCTTAGATTTAACAAAAATCAAAATTATCACCCTAAAATCTATAATTCAGATTCAAAAAATCTGCATATGTTAGAAAATGAAAGCATTGACTTAATTTGCGCGCATCCTCCCTATGCCAATATAATAAAATACAGCGAAAATATTCAGGGTGATCTTTCCCTGCTTGAAGTTGAAGATTTTTTGACAGAAATACATAAGGTTGCAAAGGAACTGTTCCGGGTATTAAAAACCAACAAATACTGTGCTATTTTGATAGGAGATACCCGGAAAAATAGACACATTGTTCCGCTTGGCTTTAGAGTCATGGAACAATTCTTAAAAACTGGATTTGTATTAAAGGAAAATATAATTAAAGAACAGCATAATTGCAGAGCAACAGGGTTTTGGTATACTCGAAGTATCGAATATAATTTTTTACTTATAGCCCATGAATATCTATTTGTATTTAGAAAACCGTGATTAACATAGTAATTCCCCTTATGTACAGGCACTTACTAATCATATATACGTAGGAAAGGCAGTCATTTTGATTGTCAAATTTTTAGTTATTTTATTTTGTGTATTTTTTGGATTTTGATGGATGGGACAGCATAGGGATTAGGCTATGTAAAAATTGTTATCCCGGCGCATCCTGGGCGTTTATACCCAGTGTGTATAACTAATAAATGGTGGCCTATTGAAACCTGTCCCCAATGGGTCCCCCCGGTCTCGCCTATCCTGCCATAAAATCATCCTAGTAAAACCTTACTAAGTCCCGAGGTTAAATGCAACAGGAACAACCTCCGATACACTAGTGCATCCACCCCTAACAAGAATCGTGTTCAGTCCTAGCCCTAAATATAATTCCGGCAAATTCCTCAAGATATCTTTTTAACACAATGACCTCAATTTTTCTGTTACTTCTAATATCATCCAAAAAATATCGTGTATAATCATTATTATCAGTGGGCGGAATGATTTTTAATGTTCTCCTTTGCTGGGATATGTCAGAAACCTCATCTCCGTTTTTTATTATTCTGGTATCGACATCCCAACAGACAATACTATGTAGGTTCTCGAAAGAGTGATTAAACTCTTTTTTAAGATAATTTTTAAACTCGACATAGAATAATTTTGATGATTTTATGGGGATATCGTCTTTAGCCTTTGCAATAACATCTATGCCAACATGGGTATCATAGTCTATTATTGTAAAAGGAAACATATCTGGTTCAATGGCTTTAAGTTGCATGAACATGGAGAACACACCATTTTCCTGGGTTGGTTCCACAAGTCGAATACCCTTATAGTCGGCTATTTTTCTACTTTGCAAACGTTTTAATCTCCATTCAAAATCAGCTTTTTCTTTTTGTATTGTGTTAAACGAAACTGCCTCATTTTCCAGCCATTCAAGAGTAAGCCAATCATTTCCTTTAATTATATCCTCATAGATTCGTATAACTGCCTTGCGAATATCCTCGATAATTTCAGATGCAGTGTTGTCAACTGACCCCCTGTTCGCCGTCAACCTTAAATCCTGGCAATTCAGAAAGGCATGAAACCGTGTATATTCCGAACCTTTTTGGGTTATCCATTCATTTTTCTTTTGTATAGGTATAAAGTCCTTACATAGCCATAAACCATATCTTTCTTGTATGGTGTACGCCCCAGCAGGAGCAGTATATCCGCTACGTCTTATCATGGGATTATAAGAATATTTCACTCTTGTCCCTTCTATACAAAATATTGCATCGTAATGGATTTCTGGGAACTTTTCCAAACTGCCGCTTTTGATTATTTTTTTACAAAACCATTTTGGCGCTTATGCTAAATATTCGTCAAAGAGTAGTGTAACATTTTTGCTTTCTTCTGGGAAAATATGTCCAAAAATAATTGTTTCCGGTTCCTTTCGATTTACCCCTTTTAGGATTAATTGAATATCTTTGTATTTTTCAATACCGAATTCCTTTTCAACCGAACCCATTTTTGTGAACCAAAGTATATAATCCTTTAAGATTTCATGAGTGAATTTATCACGACGGTTATTATTGTAGCCTTTAATTACAATTGAAGTACCATTGGGATCATCACAAGTTTCGGCTGTCACCGAAACCAGTGGTATTATGTGATCATGTAATTTTTTGATTGGGGTTTCCATTACAGCTACATACCGTGTTCCATTGTGTGTCGTTGTTACGTTAATTTCAGAGCTATTAAAATAAACTTTTGTTCCGTGTCCCTTTTCCCCGATTGCAGAGTCATCATCCCTTCGTGTCGAATTTCCTAAATCAAAAAAAGATTGTAATTCTGGTTTGCTCATACCATGTCCGTTATCATTTATTGTTATTATGAGTACTTTCTCACCATACTCGGTTTCCACCTCAAAAAGAATTTCAATTTCGGTAGCTTCTGCATCGAAACTATTACTAATACCTTCGCGAACAAGATCTAGGGGGTTGGCAAAATCATAAGCTATTTCGACAAATTCCTGGGTTGGATCTACAGATGGGGTGAGTTCAAAGTTGTTTATATCCATTTATAACCTCCTAATATATTTTATAACAATGGTCAGTATATTTTTATTATACGCTTGACCAAATTAATTTTCAATTTAAATATTCATATAAATAACAAACTATGTTTATTATACACACCTTCATTGCTTCCATCATCACATTTTATTACCCCAAGGTTTCGCCATTTTCAGTGTAAAGTTCACCGAAATCATGTCTTGATGTTGACGCCGTCTCATATTTAACATTTCTTAGGAGGTATTCCTCAAAATAATTTCTATTGTAGATATGATACGCGAGAACACCGCCTTCCCTTGTAACAATTATATATCCTTTCGATGTTTCATCAGCACCATCCCATACAGCCGCAGGTTGTATACATAATGATACAGACAATCAAAATAAGGTTATTTTTAAAGGTTTTGTCCTGTATATTGTGATATTCTAAAAATCCGTTTTCTCTATAAATTTTAGAAATCCGTTCCTTTATAATGCTTTAAATTAAATCCGGGGAGGTGTGGAATCTTTCGTTTACTATATGTTCGTTTTGCGTATTAGTGTTGTGTCAAAACACCCCACTATTCTTTTCCTCCTTGCCTGTCTATTGATTCTACATGAAATAAAAAACCCTACATTGGCAATTCAACAATGTACCATAATATTCCTGCTATATCGAATGGCTAACAGATATTTCAGAGACATAAGGCTCCTTGACAAATTAGGATAAGGGTATTATTTTCAAAAATCATATATAAATGCTTTTTGTGCATCTCTATGTTAAAATTTGTTTCCTGTATAAAATTGGGTTTTGATACATCCTTACATATTATTGCACATTTTCTATATTTAAAGGTTCATTCCCTCCCCCCCAATCACAATATCTTCCAATCACGCACATCTTGTCGATTTATGTGGAAGGAAAAGTGAAGCAAAAAAGGTGCAGTATGTCGAATTTAGATATATTAGGCTAAAATAACAAATTCAAACAAAGCATGGTGATACAGACTATGATATTTAACAAACACGGTACCTTTTACATCAGAGCTTCTTGGCCCTGGAAGGGGTTAATGGCTATCAAAGACAAACCTACCATATTTACCCCCAAAAACAAATTTGAGGCTGTGGACAAACTCGGCATAGGCGGGGCTATGGTAACTTCGCTGAGGTATTGGATGTCGGCCATAGGTTTAGCCACGGAGGGCAGAGACAGTTCAGGTATGATAGTTTTAAACCCTACGGAAACAGCGGGGGAAATACTTGAAAACGATAAATTTTTCCAACAGATAGGGACCGCATGGATACTGCATAGAAATCTGGTTAAAACTCCGGAAAATGCGACTACTTGGTATTGGTTTTTCAATAAGTTTGAAAAGACTGTCTTTACAAAAGAAGATTTTTTAAATGATTTAAAGCTATATATAGCTGCAAATGGCGGCTCGGCGGCGGATACATCATTAAATAGGGATTTTAATTGTTTAAAAAACACATATGAGGAAGAGCAGTTTGATGATATTTCCGAATATATCGAGGAAGGTATAATATCCTATTTTTCCAAACTCAATCTAATGAAAGCTAAAGGTAAAAACACATACAGAAAGCTGAATCCCACAAGCAAACAATTGCCCGCCCACATTATTATGTATTCCATATTAGATGATTTTAAAGATTACAGCGGACATCAAAATCAAATTGGTATAGATGAACTCCGTGAAAAAGAAGGATATATAGGAAGGGTTTTTAATCTAACCCACAGTCTTTTGATGGAAAAGCTTGATGAATTGGAGAAAATGGGATACGTAAAAATATTCAGTCGCTTTGGTCATAACCATATTGAATTAATAGAAAGGGATAAGAAACAGGTATTAAAAAGTTATTATGGATAGAAAGGACATTTAAAATGAAATATTCAAACATGATCAATCAGATAGAATCATTCAAATATTCCGGTAACTTAAAATACGATTTATCTAAAAATAAAAAGGTTGCTGAATATATACCGACAAAGACCGGCTTAGGTATATTAAAAGACATGTTTAATAATATTACCGGAGACACCAAAAACAAACAGGCATCAAGGCTTATTTACGGTGTTTACGGCACGGGGAAATCCAGCCTTTTGACCGTGTTAGCATCCATACTGAGTAAAACTGTTTCACGAGAAACATGTTCACAGTTTTTAGATAAAGCAAAACTGATAGATGAACAACTAGTGAATGAGATTAATAATTACATAGAAGAATCTAATCCATATTTGATAGTGCCTGTAGACGGTTATTTCGAGGATTTCTATCAATGCACTTATTACTCGATAACAAAAGTATTAGAACAAAAAAACATAGATTACAATCTGAAAGAACCGTACAATGAAGCTATTTCAGTAATAAAAAAATGGCATAAAGAACAAGATGCGGATTTGAATAAATCATTAAACACCTTTCTTAAAAAGCATAATACCGATATTTCTACTCTGATAAGGCAATTATCTGCTTTCAATCCCGATGCGCTAAAAATTTTCAAAGATATATTTTCTGAAATAACCCACGGCATAGAATTCAGGCCCAGGTTGGCAGGTTTCTACGAAAACTTAAATATTATAAATGAAACTATTTTAAAATTGAATTATAGGGGAATGGTTTTTATATTTGATGAATTTGGAAAATATTTGGAAGATAACATAGCAAACATCAATGTTAAAGCTATACAGGACCTGGCGGAATACTGCGACCACGGTCAGTTTGATAACAATCTCATATTAGTTTCGCACAAGGAAATATTGCAATATGTGGACAAAGACGGAATCGAGGAGTGGGAAAAAGTACAGAGCAGATTTAAACCCATATCCTTTGAACAAAATGATGAGGAAATTGCACATTTAATTAAAAATGCCCTGATAAAAAAAGAACCCCTGTGGGCGGATTTTAAAAACAGGCATGAAAAGGATTTTGAAAAAATCGGGAACCGAACCCTGGATTTAAATATCTTTTCCAACCTGTCAGAGCGGGAATTCAGAGAGGATATAGTTTACGGTGTTTATCCCCTGCATCCTGTAATTGCAAAAATGTTAATTATGTTATCAAAAAAGATAGCACAAAACGAGAGGACCATTTTCACTTTTATTGCAGATGATGAACATAACAGCCTAGGAGATTTTCTAAATGAAACAAACACAGATGAATTTCGTTTTATTGATGCTGCCGTTATATATGATTATTTCGCACAAAATATATTGAATAATAAAATGTCCGGCGAATTTGAGCAATATCTAAAGGTTCAAAGTTCAATCAACAAACTCAAAAAGAAGGACAAAAACTATATAAAAAAGGTTAATGTTATAAAATCCATTGGAATTATCAATTTAATTAATAATTATGATTCGATCAGGCCGGATAAACAAACTATAACAACCGTATTGGATGAAAAGGAAGAAGTGACAGAACAGTGTATAGAGCAGTTGCTGAAAGAAAAAATCATTATATATTCCAGGCGGTATAAATACTACAGTTTTTTTGATGCAAGCAGTA
>CAYOQX010000093.1:0-5357 GCA_964406195.1 uncultured Alkaliphilus sp.
TTATCAGTTCGGCAGCCTTTTCCTTCCCTATTTTCTCTCCCAGTTCCCCGGTTTTGATGACTTCTTCATTGGCTACCTTTTTCTGTTCTTCGCTGATTTTTTTACCTGTAGCCTGTTCAAAGGCTTTTAATATTCCTGTAAGCGCCCCTGTCCCTGAAACCGGAAACGGTGCCGCCGCAATCACTTTGGCATCTTCCACCCCCGCCGTAACCAGGGCATTTCGATACATGTCCTCGGTCACCCAGGTTATGTTGTGGGTATCCACCCCGATGCCGGATTCTTCCTCAAGCATCTCTACGTACGCACATGATATGGTTATTTTTCCTATCTGTTCTTCCGGAGCTACACCTTCCAGGTATCTTCTTTCTTCCTGATTGTTGACCTCTATTATATCCGTTGTGTCTTCGGATATGTTAAAATAATCCAGCATCTGTCTTCTTTGTGCATCATTCAAGTTTTTACCCAAGGTTACTACTGTGGTGTTATCCGCATATGCAAAAATGTTGAACATAAAAACAAGAACTAATATTGAGATTGTATATTTCATCAATCCGCTTTTTCTCATTTTTCACACCTCATTTAATTTTCTTTCTGTCCTGCGATATAGGAAAATCTCGCAGGACACCAAAATTAATATGCTCCGGCAAAATATACCGTGTGCCTATTAAAATTAATATGCTCCGGCAAAATATATCATGTGCCTGTTAAAATTAATACGCTCTGGCAAGGTATACCATGTGTTTGGCTTCTCTGTCGCAGAAAGCGCATTTGTCTCCCAGGTCCTCTTGCTCAAACGGAATACATCTTATTGTGATGCCTGTTTCTTCTTTTATGTTTTCCTCACAATCAGTTTCCCCGCACCACATAGCTTTAACAAAGCCGTGCTGTTCACTCATAACCTCTTTCATCTCATCGAATGTTTTTACCGTGTAGGTTTTTTCATCTCTCATGGTTTTGGCCTTGTGCAGCAGGTTGGTGTTTATATCCTGCAGTAATTTTCCAACCTCTTCTTCCAAGTCGTCAAGTGAAACCGGTTCTTTTTCCAGTTCGTCCCTTCTGAATAGTATTGCCTCATTTTTCTTTATATCCCTCGGCCCTATTTCTATCCTTACAGGTACGCCCTTCATCTCCCATTCGTTGAATTTCCAACCCGGGGAGTAGTTTTCCCGATCATCAAGTTCAACTCTGAATTTATCCTTGAGCCTGTCAAATAATTCCTGTGCCTTTTCCAGCACCCCTTCTTTGTGGAATGCTATGGGTATTATGGCTACCTGTACAGGTGCTACCCCCGGAGGCAGTACAAGCCCTCTGTTGTCCCCGTGAGTCATTATTATCCCGCCGATCAGTCTTGTGGAAACTCCCCAAGATGTGTGGTACGGATGTTTAAGATCCCCGTCCCTGTCTAAGTATGTTATGTCAAATGCCTTGGTAAAATGCTGTCCCAAGTTATGCGAGGTCCCCGCCTGCAGCGCCTGACCGTCGTGCATCATGGCTTCCATAGTGTATGTGACATGAGCCCCTGCAAATTTCTCCATTTCGCTCTTCCTGCCCGTTATAACAGGCATGGCAAGCAGTTCTTCAGCCGTTTGTTTGTAGATATCCAACATCTGCAGGGTTTCTTCCTCAGCCTCCTCGTATGTTTCGTGAAGGGTATGGCCTTCCTGCCATAGGAATTCGGAAGTCCTCAAAAATGGTCTTGTGCTTTTTTCCCAGCGCACAACGCTGCACCATTGGTTATATAAAAACGGCAGGTCCCTGTATGATTCCAGCCATCTGGAGTACATCTCACAGATAATGGTTTCCGATGTAGGCCTGACACAGAGTCTTTCAGCAAGTTTTTCATCACCGCCGTGGGTGACCCAAGCCACCTCGGGAGCAAAGCCCTCCACGTGGTCCGCCTCTTTTTGTAACAGGCTTTCGGGTATCAGTAACGGAAAATAGCAGTTTTTATGTCCTGTTTCTTTGAATTTTTTATCCATATAGTCCTGTATGTTTTCCCAAATCCCGTATCCGTAGGGTTTGATAACCATAAAGCCCCTGATCGGTGCATAGTCCACCAAATCGGTTTTTCTTATAACATCCGTGTACCACTGCGCAAAATCTACTTCCATAGGTGTAATTTCTTCGACGAATTGTTTATTGTTTTTTGACATGTTTGTATCTCCTCCCTGTTTGGTTTAATCTAATCTGAAAAATTTGTCCGTACACTGCTAAGACCTGAAAACAACCGATTCTTTCCCGAACATGTATCGCATAAGTAATAGCGAGGCTATCACCAATACCGCAGAGGTTCCGAATGTGAGTACAATATGCAACGGATTAATTATATCCACCAAAACCTCTTTCATCAAGAGCACGGAATTAAGCAGCGGTATAAAAAACATTTTGTTTGATAAGGTTCGAATGTCCATAAACATGGTCAGGTATACGGGAATCATCAGTATAATTGTCACCGGACCCAGATAGGTACCCGCCTCTTTATAGGACCTGGCAAACACGCTTATGGAAAGCATCAGCCCGCTCAGCATCATAGCTATAAATGATGACGTAATTATCAAAATTACCGTGGACAACGGCGAAATATGAATATCCAAAGGTATTATCTCGGGTGTTATCTTGAAAGATACAAAAATACTCACCAAAGAAAGCACGGTCCCTATTGCGGAAGCCAGGAGCACGGTTAAGTATTTTCCGGCCAGTATGGAAAATCTGCCCGCCCCGGTTGCCAATAAGGGTTCCAAAGACATACGTTCTTTTTCCCCGGCCCCCAGGTCTATCGCCGCCGGCATTCCCCCTACCACCGGGTATACCATCAGAAGAAACGGCAGCATAAATGTAAGCATCATCAGCACGGAGGAGTCTCCTTTGGATTCTTGTCCTTCGGGCACATATGCCTCCCTTTCTATGATTGTAGGTTGAAGTATTGTCGGATCGATTCCCATATGTGCCAGTCTCTCAAGTCTGACCTCCTCGCTGTATCCGTTGATAATTCCTTCTATAGCCGATGCCGCCATTCCGGATTCGTTGCTGACCTCATCGAATATTATTTTAACCTGTGCCGGTATTTGTTTGTCCATTTTGGCCTGAAAGTTCTCCTCAATCCGGATTATTGCCCTGATATCGCCTTTTTCCAAAGCCTTGGGGGGATTATCCACATCAACAACCTTGAGCCCGACCCCGCTTTTTAAATAATCGATTATATCCGCATCCTGTTTATCGGTTTCGATAAAAACAGCAATATCATCCTGCAGACCTTTCTCCATTTTGCTTATACCTCTGCCCATAAGAAAAAACAGAAGCGGTAAAATCAGCAGCGGAATCAATATACTTGCAACCCATGTTCTCCTATCTCTGAAAATATCCTTTATTTCCTTTCTAAAAACAAGAAACACATGCTTAATTTTCATTTAATCCACCTACCAATTCTACAAACAGGTCTTCCAGGTTTTTATTGTATTTTGCTTTCAGGTCTTCTATCAAACCTGTCTCTACTATGGCCCCTTTATGTATTATAGCTATCATTTCACATAATTTTTCAACTTCCGTCATGGAATGAGATGAAAACACCACTGTTTTACCCTCTTCCCTGCATTCGTTTATGAAGTTGTGTATAATTCTGGCCGCGGTAACATCCAGACCCGCTGTCGGTTCGTCAAATAACATGATGGGCGGGTTATGTACGATAGAACGTGCAATTGCCACTTTCTGTTTCATTCCCTTGGAGAATTTCCCCACCCTCCTGTCTATATATTCATCCATATCCAACATATCCACCAGATAGTCTATTCTTTCCCCAATCTTGTTTTTATCCACATCGTTCAGCTTGGCATAGTATATGATATTTTCCCTGGCGGTAAGTCTGTCGTACAGACCTGTTTCACTTCCGAATAAAATACCGATTTCTTTTCTCACCGCCTGCTGATTTTTCAAGATATCGTTCCCGTTTAAAATAGCGGTCCCTTCAGTGGGGTTCAGCATTGTTGCCAGAATACGCAGGGTTGTGGTTTTCCCCGCACCGTTCTCACCGAGCAGGCCCAACACCTCACCTTCGGGCACTTTGAAATTTACATCCTTCAGCGCCCTTATCTTCCCAAAATGCTTGGTAAGCCCTACAGCCTCAATCATTTGATCATCACACCCTTATTTTTTGATTATACCGGCTATTGATTTTGCCGCTATACCTTCCCCTGCACCTATAGGGCCCAGGTTTTCCGTAGTCGTGGCCTTGATATTTATTCTGTCGATTTCAATATTTAAAACCGATGCTATGTTATTCCTCATCTGTTGGATATAGGGGGCCATTTTGGGTTCCTGCGCAATAATAATCGCATCCAGGTTGTTAATAGTATACCCTTTCGATTTTATCAGATTACCGACCTTATACAAGAGTTCAAGGCTGCTTATATCCTTATATGCCTCATCAGTATCCGGAAAATGCCCGCCTATGTCTCCCAGTGCCGCGGCACCCAGTATGGAGTCCTTAACGGCATGGAGGAGTACATCCGCATCCGAATGTCCCAACAGCCCCTTTTCATGACGGATTTCCACACCGCCTATTATCAGTTTCCTGCCCTTTACCAGTTTATGTACATCGTACCCTATTCCTACTCTCATTCTTTAGTATTCTCCCTTTTTGCCAAAATCCCTTTACCCAATATCAGGTCCTCCGGCGTTGTGATTTTTATATTTTCATAACTGCCTTCCACAACCTTCACGGGACGGCCTATTTTTTCAATAAGCATGGCGTCATCTGTAACTTTTATGTTATCAATTTGCAGTGTTTCATATGCCTCCAACAGCAATTTATATTTGAAAATCTGCGGGGTCTGTACCGCCCACAGTGTTTCCCTGTCCGGGGTATGGTCCACCTCCATGTTTTTACCGATTACCTTGATGGTGTCCTTTGCACGTACGGCAACAACACATGCTCCCGTATTTCCCGCCGCATCTATTCCCTTCTTTATGATATCCCCGGTAATGAAGGGCCTGGCCCCGTCGTGAACCAATACTATATCACAATTATTATCTACGGCCTTTAATCCATTATAGACGGAATCCTGTCTTTCCGTCCCGCCTTCTACTATCCTCGCAACTTTTTTAAAATCATATTTATCTATAATATTTTCCCTGACAAAACCTATTTCATTTTTACCTGCCACAAGTATTATTTCATCTATAAAATCCAGGTTTTCGAAAACCTCTACGGTATGGGCAAGTATGGGTCTGTTCTCTAAAAATATGTACTGTTTATTGAAGCCCTTTCCCATCCGCTTTCCTTTTCCCGCCGCTGCAATAATAACACTGATATTCAAAATCCCACCCCTTTTATATATTATACACATTTACGCCTTATAGAT
>CAYOQX010000093.1:5367-6984 GCA_964406195.1 uncultured Alkaliphilus sp.
CAGAGAGGTTTTCCGATTATGTTTTATATGTTCAAAGATATATATTATGCCTTATGCCGGTTTCCATCAAATCCCCGTCCTTAACAACCGCAGGAATGTTGAGAAACTACATATTGCATGTGTTATGCGGTTTTGTCTACCAATGCCTTAGGCTTTGCAAAAATCATGCGACCAGCCGCCGTCTGCAGAACACTTGTGACCAATACGTCTATGGTTTTGCCTATATATTGCTTTCCGTCTTCCACAACGATCATAGTACCGTCATCCAAATAGGCCAGACCTTGGCCCGATTCTTTTCCGTCTTTTACCACCTGTACGAGCATTTCTTCTCCCGGCAGTACCACGGGCTTGACAGCGTTGGCCAGTTCGTTGATATTGAGCACCGGCACACCTTGAAATTCGGCTATTTTGTTCAGATTATAGTCATTAGTGACAACTTTGCCTTCCAATACCTGCGCCAGTTTTAACAGTTTGGAATCAACCTCCGATACATCTTCAAAATCTTTCTCGTATATTTCCACCTCAATATCCAATTCTTTTTGAATCATGTTTAATATGTCCAGGCCCCTTCTGCCCCGATTGCGTTTCAGTGTATCTGAGGAATCCGCTATATGCCTCAATTCCTTCAACACAAATCCGGGAATTATCAGCGGACCTTCTATAAACCCGGTTTTGCATATGTCGGCAATACGCCCGTCTATTATTACACTGGTATCCAATACCTTGGCGGAATCCGGGCCGTCCTCCTCCTTACCGTCCTCTTTCAGTGCACCCTTCCTGAATACATCATGTGCACTCGGCAGTTCACTCATTTTCTTTGTTGCAATCTTAATTCCTAAATAACTCATGAATATATAAATTAAAACGGATACAATAAAGCCCGGTAACGGAAACGGCATGATGTCAGTAATTAAACCTGTAATTAAATAAGAAATTATAAGTCCAACTATTAACCCCACGGATCCTAAAACAATATCCACGGTGGGTACCTTAGAAAGCTCCCTTTCTATTCTGTTAGCAATCTCCCTGCCCTGATTTATCAACCAGGGTGATAAAATAAACAACATAATCCCACTAATAAGCGACGATATCACAATCCCTATTATGTAACCCCTAATACCACCTGTAACTACAACCAAATCCATCGCATCTACAATGTACATATAAAGAGCCACACCTGATAATGCTCCAAAAATTGTCAAAATCCCCCGGATAATTTTATTTATCATTTCAACACCTCCTATTCGTTCATTATGCCCAAATTTTTCAATTTTAAAACCTTTTTTAATAAGTTTATTAACCGAGTCGGATAAAAATTCCAGATACAGTTTTATAAAACTGCATCTGGCACAGTTGGTTTCACCTTTTTCAAAATAACCTCTTCAATAAGATCTATAGCTTCTTCTTCGGGTATTCCGGCTGCGAGTACAATTTCACTGGTCAAGATTTGTTTTGCATTGCTTAACATCTTTCTTTCCCCTGTAGACAGGCCCTTCTCCTCGTCCCTCAGTGTCAGATTTCTTACTACCTCAGCTATTTCATAAACATCTCCTGTTTTAAGCAGTTCCATATTGGCTCTGTATCTGCGGTTCCAATTTTTATGCATCTTGGTCGCAT
>CAYOQX010000094.1:0-2417 GCA_964406195.1 uncultured Alkaliphilus sp.
CGCATTCATATTTTTGGCCAGTGTGGATTTTCCCGAACCGTTGTGCCCGATAATTACTATAAATTCACCGGGTTCCACGGTAATCGAAACATCCTTCAAGGCCGGTATGGATTCTTCCATTTCATTTTTATAATAGAATTGTATGTTTTGTACCTCCACCATTTTAGTCATAAGATATAATCCCTTCTTAGTCCTCTTTAAATATATTAAAATCCGAGAATACGGTTATTACAATTTATTTTTTAAGGGACTAAGTATAACAACCTAATCCCTCCAATCCACATTTATTCTACCAGCTCGAGGATTACCATTTCGGCAGCATCGCCTTTTCTCGGCCCGAGTTTCATAATACGCGTATATCCGCCGCTGCGTTCCTCGTATCCCGGCGCAATTTCATCAAATAAATTTTGTACTACAGCTTTTTCCGTTATAAAGCCGGAGACCTGCCTTCTGGCATGTAGGTCTCCCCTTTTAGCAAGGGTAATCATTTTTTCAGCCATTCTTTTTGCCTCTTTGGCCTTTGCATCCGTGGTTTCTATCCTGCCGTTTTTCAGCAGGGCGGTAACCAGGTTTCTCAACATTAAGTTTCTATGAGCACTTCTACGATTTAACTTACGATTGAGCGCCACATTAATCCCTCCTTGTCAGATATTACTCCTCAACAGGTTTTAGTGCAAGATCCAATTCAGCCAGTTTGTTTTGAACCTCTTCAAGGGATTTTTTACCCAGATTTCTGACCTTCATCATGTCTTCCTCTGTCCTTTGAATAAGCTCATCCACTGTATCTATTCCTGCCCGTTTCAGACAATTGTAAGACCTTACGGAAAGGTCCAGTTCCTCAACGGTCATCTCAAGCACTTTTTCTTTCGTATCTTCTTCTTTTTGTACCATAATCTCTGCATCCACAACATGTTCGGTCAAGTTAATAAAGAGATTCAGATGCTCATTCATCACCTTTGCCGCCAAAGAAGCAGCCTCGTCCGGCAGTATGCTTCCATCTGTAAATATCTCAATGTTCAACCTATCGAAGTCCGTCACCTGACCTACCCTTGTATTTTCAACAAAGTAGTTAACCTTTGTCACGGGAGTAAACACGGAATCCACAGGTATCACACCTATTGGCATATCCGGTGTCTTATTGTTTTCCGCAGGCGTGTATCCTCTTCCCTTGGACACATTTATTTCCATTGTAATAGCTCCGTCTTCATCTAAAGTAGCAATATGCATATCCGGGTTGAGAATCTCAACATCCGCATCCGCAATAATATCCCCCGCCGTTATGATTCCTTCACCTTCCGCTTCGATGCGAATCATTTTGGATTCTTCCCCATGCATACGAATAGACAAATCTTTAAGGTTAAGGATGATCTCCGTTACATCTTCCTTCACCCCCGGAATTGTAGAAAATTCATGCAGCACTCCATCAATTTTCACCGATGTTACAGCAGCCCCCGGCAGAGATGATAACATTATTCTCCTAAGAGAATTCCCTAAAGTGGTCCCATAGCCTCTCTCCAACGGCTCCACTGTAAATTTGCCATAGGTATTATCATCACTGATTTCTACTATCTCTACACACGGTTTTTCCATTTCTATCATCAAGCACAAACCCTCCCTTGGTATTTTCTCAATTGTTTTGAGGGTAACTTAAATTTTATTATTTGGAATATAGCTCTACTATCAAGTTTTCTGCGATTGGTAAATCTATATCCTCTCTTGAAGGTAAAGAAACGACTGTTCCCTCTAGCTTTCCTATATCAACCTCTAACCACTCCGGAACATTTCCCTTAAAATTCTCCACCAGGCCCTTGAATTTATCTGATGATTTGGATCCCTCTTTAACGGTGATAACATCCCCTTCATCCACTAAATATGAAGGAATATCCACTTTCTTACCATTTACCTTATAATGTCCGTGAACTACTAATTGTCTTGCTTCCGCTCTTGAAGAAGCAAATCCTAATCTATACACAACGTTATCTAAACGTGATTCTAATAGTCTTAAAAGATTTTCACCGGTAATTCCGGATTGTTTGTTGGCAATTTCAAAGTATCTTCTAAATTGTGTTTCCAACACTCCGTAAAATCTTCTTACTTTTTGTTTTTCCCTCAGCTGCATTGCATAGTCGGACATCTTTCTTCTGCCACTGCCGTGCTGTCCCGGAACATATGCTCTTTTAGAAATTGCACATTTGTCTGAGTAACATCTATCGCCTTTCAGGTACAGTTTCATGCCTTCTCTGCGGCACAGTCTGCACACTGAACCTGTATATCTTGCCATTTGTATTTACACCTCCCAATCTTGTTATACCCTTCTGCGTTTTGGCGGTCTGCAACCGTTGTGCGGAATCGGCGTTACGTCTTTGATAAGATTGACCTCGAGTCCCGCTGCCTGCAGGGAACGAATTGCCGCCTCT
>CAYOQX010000094.1:2427-6967 GCA_964406195.1 uncultured Alkaliphilus sp.
TGGTTTTTAATCCTTGTTCCATTGCAATTTTTGCAGCGGCTTCCGCGGTCATCTGAGCAGCAAAGGGTGTTGATTTTCTTGAACCTTTGAAACCTAATTGCCCTGCACTGGACCAGGAAATTACATTACCCTGCATATCTGTCAATGTTACTATCGAATTGTTGAATGTTGATTGAATATGAGCCCGACCGTGTTCTATATTTCTGCGTACTCTCCTGCGCGCACGGGCAGCCCTTTTCTTCGCTTTTGCCGTTTTTGCTCTCTTCGACATTATTGCACACCTCCTTATAATTCAATAGGCTTGGAAACAACCCTCTTTTTACGGGTAATTGTTTTTCTCGGCCCTTTTCTCGTACGGGCATTTGTCCTCGTTTGCTGACCTCTTACGGGCAGCCCCTTCACGTGCCTTATTCCTCTATAGCACCTGATTTCCCTCAGCCTTTTTAAATTCATGGCAACATCTCTTCTCAGGTCTCCTTCAACCTGGTACGTATCTATAATTCTTCTCAGATTATTTACTTCTTCTTCTGTCAGGTCCCTTATCTTTGTATCAGGATCAATACCTGCAGTAGATAATATTCTACCTGACAAACTTCTGCCGATACCGAATATATATGTCAGGCCGATTTCAACCCTTTTATCCCTCGGTAAGTCGACACCAGCTATTCTAGCCATACTGATTTACACCTCCTGAATTCTACTGATCACTAACATTTATCTTTTTTCCGAAATTTTATCCTTTGATCTATACACAATATCATCCTACCTGCTATAGGTAAGATACCGATTAACCTTGTCTTTGTTTGTGTTTGGGGTTTTCACAGATAACCATTACTCTGCCGCCCCTCTTGATTATTTTACATTTTTCACAGATTGGTTTGACTGATGGTCTGACCTTCATCAATTACCCCTCCCTCATTATTTCTTTCGCCATGTTATCCTGCCACGAGTCAAATCGTATGGAGATAACTCCACCACTACCCTGTCTCCGGACAAAATTCTTATAAAGTTCATTCTTAATTTTCCTGATATATGTCCTAAAATTTCATGACCGTTTTCAAGCTTCACCTTGAACATCGCATTCGGTAGTACTTCCGTTACCGTACCTTCCATTTCAATTACATCTTCCTTCGGCATTAAATAATCAAACCTCCTTTATAATCCTAATATTGAGAACCCGGCTGTTTTCAGCCCCTCTAATTAAAAACCTATCCTTCCAATCCTCCAAATTAAAATCCTAGCCTGTTCAGTTCCTTGCGTATAAAGGCATTGCTAGTTTTTTCGTTATTCAAAATTGCTGTTCTGATTTCATTAGAGATAATATTTGTCTTTGCCAAGTGCTTAATCCGTTTCTTCTTGGGTTTATCGACTTTCCTCAGAGAACCGTCTACAATTGCAACATGATCGCCATTGATTTTTTCAAACACAACAAAAACCCTTCCTTTATCCCTTCCGGCCTTTGATTTAACTATCCGCCCTATGTCAAAATCAGCTGGTTCCACACAATCACCCCATTTGTCCGGATTATAACTTTGTCAAAATTTCAGGTTCTCCATCCGTAATTGCTATGGTATTTTCATAATGCGCTGAATTTTTACCGTCCAGTGTTACTACCGTCCAACCGTCCGGGAGTACTCTTACCTCATAGGTACCTACGTTAACCATCGGTTCGATGGCCAGTACCATGCCGCTTTCCAACCTAGGGCCCTTTCCCGGGGGACCGTAGTTGGGAATCTGCGGTTTCTCGTGCATGTTGGTACCGATTCCGTGGCCTACATAATTTCTGACCACCGAGAATCCGTGTTTTTCCACATGGGATTGAATGGCATGGGAGATATCCGACAACCTGTTTCCTTCTTTTGCAAATTTTATCCCCTCATAAAAACTCTGTCTGGTTACATCTATAAGGTCCTGTGCCTGCTGACTGATTTTCCCTACGGCAAAGGTCCTTGCCGCATCGCCATAGTAACCCTTGTATATAGATCCAATGTCCACACTGATGATGTCCCCGTCTTCCAATTTCCTCGGCCCGGGTATACCGTGAACTATCTCATTATTGACAGATGCACATATATTAGCCGGGAAACCCTGGTATCCTTTGAAAGCGGGGATTGCATCCTGTCCGATTATATATTCCTCGACAATTCGGTCCAATTCCTCCGTTGTGATTCCGGGTTCTATTGCTTTCCCAACAAGTTCATGGGCCCCGGCCACAATCCTTCCCGCCTCCCGCATTATTCCGACTTCCCTGCGGGATTTTATATATATCATTATTATTCACTCCCTAAGAGAACTACAATATCATCAAAAATCTCATCTATTGCCCTGCCGCCGTCTACTGTGATGAGTTTGTTTTGTTTGCTGTAGTATTCTATCAACGGAGCGGTTTCGTTTGAATAAACCTCTATGCGATCTTTTACTGTTTTTTCGTTGTCATCATCCCTTTGATAGAGATTGCCACCGCACTTGTCGCAAATATCACCCTTGGCCGACGGTTTTCCCTTTATGTGGAATGTGGCCCCGCATTCCTTGCAAATTCGTCTTCCAACAGCCCTGTCTATCAAAATGTCCGTGTCAACTTCTATATTTATTACCCTGTCCAGGCCCGATTCCATGTCTTTTAAGACTTCATCAAATGCCTTTGCCTGTGCTACGGTTCGCGGAAATCCGTCCAGCAAAAATCCGTCTGCACAATCGTCCTGCTTCAGACGATCTCTTATGATTTCCACTACCAGTTCGTCCGGGACTAAAAGCCCCTTATTTACAAGACTTTCAACTTTTTGGCCCAGTTCGGTTTTTTGTTTGATATTATCCCTGAATATATCCCCTGTGGAAATATGGGGAATATTATATTTTTCAGCTATGGATACGGCCTGTGTTCCTTTGCCCGCACCCGGGGGACCAAGTAAAACTAATCTCATTGTACCATCTCCTGATTTAAAGTTAGATTTATGGGATATATCTCGTGTAACAACCTTATTTTAAAATCCTTTAATAATTTTGTCCTAAAATCTTTGAATAATCTTATTTTAGAATCCTTTAACAATCTTATTTTAAAAATCCTTGATAGTGTCTCATTAAAAGCTGCGCTTCTATTTGTTTCATTGTTTCCAAAGCCACCCCTACGACAATCAATACGGCGGTTCCTCCAAATGCTATAGGTATTCCCGTAGCACCGATTAAAATCGTAGGAACTATTGTTATTATAGCCAGGAACAATGCTCCTGCTAATGTTATCCTTGTAAGAACCTTGTTTAGAAAGTCCGATGTAGGTTTGCCCGGCCTGATGCCCGGTATAAACCCACCGTTTTTTCTCATGTTGATAGATATTTCCACAGGATTGAATGTTGCTGCAGTATAAAAGTATGTGAAAAATATAATCAACAGCGCACTTAGAATATTATAAATAAATACGCCCGGTGCAACATTAGGTGACAGCCATGTGTTTAGAAAATTTGCAAATTTACCTTCCTTGCCGATAAAATAGGCAATTGTATGGGGAAACTGCAGTAATGACATGGCAAAAATCACCGGAATAACACCCGCCTGGTTTACCTTCAGCGGTATATGGGAACTCTGACCCCCGTACATTTTTCTGCCTACAACCCTTTTGGCATATTGTACCGGAATTTTTCTGGTTCCTTCCTGAATAGCCACAACCCCGACAATTATAAGCAATACTATGGCCGCAAACATCACAATAGCAAACAGTTTTAATTCACCTTGTCTTGCCAATTCAAATGTGTTCTTTATTCCACCGGGCAGCCTCGAAACTATACCCGCGAAAATTATCAGTGAAATACCGTTCCCTACTCCTTTTTCGGTTATTTCCTCACCCAGCCACATTAGAAATGCGGTACCTGCCGTCAGAGTGAGCACAACCACTATAATGCTGAATACGTCTTGGTCTATCAACGCACTTCTGAATAAACCTACACTGATTCCCACGGCCTGTATTAAAGCCAATATAATAGCCGCATATCTTGTATATTGGTTTATTTTTCTGCTGCCTTCCTCTCCGCCTTCCTTTGCCAATTCTTCCAAGCTCGGGATAGCCATGGTCAGCAACTGTACAATGATAGATGCCGTGATATAAGGCGTAATACTTAATGCAAAGATTGTCATGTCACCAAATGCTCCACCGGATATTAAGTCAAAGAATGAAAGCAACCCGGCACCCTCTACTATGCTTTTTACACGTGCAATGTTGATACCGGGAACCGGTACAGCAGAGCCCAGCCTGAATACGGCCAGCATTATAAAGGTAAATATGATTCGCCTGCGTAAATCCGGAATCCTCCAAGCATTCCTCAGCGTCTGTATCACTTTAAATCACCTCTGCCTTTCCTCCGGCGGCTTCTATCTTTTCTACGGCTGATTTAGTGAATTTCGGTGCCTTTACTACCAGGTTCTTTTTTAATTCACCGTTCCCTAAAATCTTAATTCCGTCTTTTTCTTTCTTCTTGATGATACCTGTTTCCCTCAGCAACTTAGGTGTAACAACTGTACCGTCTTCGAATATGTTTAGTTTTTCAACATT
>CAYOQX010000095.1:0-6894 GCA_964406195.1 uncultured Alkaliphilus sp.
TAGTTTCAATATTATAATGTTTGGCAATGTTCGGTCCCATCTCGGATGTTACTATGCTTTTCACTATTACGCCGTTTTGAGGTAACATGCCCTTTTCATCCAGCGTCTCCAGAATATAATTAACCAAAAGCGCTCCGATCTGATTTCCTGTGAGTCTTATATATTCCCCGTCTCTATCCTTTACTATAGCTCCCACCCTGTCGCAATCGGGATCTGTACCCATAATCAAATGTGCATCTTTCTTCTTAGCCAGTTCTATGGCTAGTTTAAAGGCCTTTTTGTCTTCGGGGTTGGGATATTCCACGGTTGAAAATTCCGAGTCCGGCATTTCCTGCTCGGGAACGACAAAAATATTATTGAATCCTATTTCCTTTAATACTCTCTTTACAGGTACTCTCCCCGTTCCGTGCAGAGGAGTAAGTACTACCCTGAAATCATCAGTTACTTCTTTTATCGTTTCTCCCCTTAATGATTGTTTTTTAACTTCCTTGATATACGCATCATCCACCTGTTCGCCTAGGTATGTTAAAAGTCCCTTATCTTTTGCTTCTTCTTTATCTAATATTTTAACGTTTTCGAAATCATCAATAGATGCTATAGAGTTTGTGATCGCTTTCGCTTTATCCGTTGCTATTTGAGCGCCGTCTTCCCAATATACCTTATACCCGTTATATTCAGGGGGGTTGTGACTTGCCGTAACCACCACCCCGGAAATGCAGTTTAAATATCTGATGGCGAAAGAAAGCTCGGGGGTCGACCTCAGGTCCTTAAAGAGATACGCTTTTATCCCGTTACCGGCAAAAACTCGGGCAGATTCTTCCGCGAATTCCCTAGACATTCTCCTGCAATCATATGCAATGACCACCCCGCGTTTCTTTGCTTCTTCACCCTTTGTTTTTATATAACTCGCCAGTCCCTGTGCCGTCTTTCTGACCATATATTTATTTATTCTATTGGTTCCCGCGCCTATAATTCCCCTGAGCCCCGCGGTACCGAACTCTAATTCTTTATAAAATCTGTCCTCTATTTCTTTCTTATTATCTTTTATCTCCCACAGTTCCTGTTTTGTAGCTTCATCAAAATAAGGTTCATTTAACCAATTATTGTAATTTTCAAGTGCAATAGAATCCATAGTAGGTATTCCTCCTCTTATTGGCTCATGAGAAACGGGGATAGGATAAGTGTCCCGATCCGAACCTGGTTCCCCTCACAGGCCAAACTTATTTTGCCTCTTCCCGTTTTGTTTATATATATTATATCATACCCAACCATTACGAATTTAAAGTTAGATTTCGGAAACCTGTATATAGGCGGGCCATAAGAAAAAAGCTATAGTAAATTTTGATTAATCACAACCTACTATAGCCTGGATTTTAGTTTTTTATTCAGTACCGTTGTTCCTTTCGTCTCTGTTAATAACCGAACTATATGATAATTGCTTGTACAGTTCCCGTGCCAGACCTATGCCCTGTCCCTTTGCCATACACTGGGCTATTTGCTCATCCTGCATCTCTTCAAATATCTCTCTGGCATAACTTCTTTCCTCGAACCCACCTATTTGCTGTGTATTCCTTGCCTGTTTCAATATCATGTTTATAAAAATGCTTTCAAATTCCTTACACACTTCCATAAGTTTTTCCGGATCTTCCGTATGTTTTATATTTGCTGTTTTATCTGTTTGGCTCAATGGATTTATCGGCCTGAAGTTAATCATAATTTTCACCTGCATTTTTAAATTTATAATGCAATGTTAACATATTATGCTAACATTTGCCAAGTCCCAATTTCATTTAGATGGGGAGTTCCCACCAGAAAGGGCCGATAATCGGCCCTAAATATTCCCCACCCCAAATTAGATTTATCTCTATTGATACCTATGCTTTGGCCTTTTACATGAAATCCAGGCTGTTTAACATTCTTTTAACCATCACCGCGGACTCCGCTCTTGTACATGTCTGCTGCGGTGCAAAAGAACCGTCGGGATAACCATTTATTATTCCGTTATCAACCGCACGAGCCACCGATTCTTTGGCCCATCCCCCGATTGTGGAGGCATCTTTAAACCTTTCGACTATATTTGCATTTGAGTTTTGTTTTTCTCCGGCAACATCCAAAGCCCTTGTTACCATGGACGCCACTTCTTGTCGTGTTATGGAGGCATCAGGTTTGAACGTTCCGTCAGGGTAGCCTTCTATCATTCCAAAAGCCACAGCGGTATTTATATTTTGGGCAAACCACTCATCGCCTTTTATATCGCTGAATTTTTTGGAAGTATTCTCACCCTGAAGATCCAGTGCCCTTGTTAAAATGGCGGCAAACTGCGCCCGAGTTACTTCACCTTCGGGAAGATAATTGTATTTATCGACTCCGTTGACTATCATACGGGAAGCAAGTTGACATATATCTCCGTCCGCCCAATGGTTGGCAGTATCCGAAAAACTTTTTTTATTGTTCACAACCGCATAGGTACTGTTCGTCATCCTATTGATTTCCGCGATTGTTTTTCCTCCCTTTTTCAGGATTTTGGTAGGAACAGATCTAACACTGCCGTCTTCTGCCAGTACTACCCCTGTTACTATTTTTGCATCAATATTATTATCAATCACGATTGTACGCTTTATGTAACTCTTGAATGTGTCTATAGCTTTTTTCTTATCACCTGCGGCCACTTCAACCTTAAACTCAACTGTTTTTGATACAAGCTCCATTCCTTCTTCCAATGCTTTGTTTTGAAGCATCTCTTGCTTTTCTTTTTCTGCTTCCGCAATGGTAATATTAACTTTTATCTGACTTCTGTCTACGCCCAGATCACCGGCCATTTTATCTAAATCCACCTGATCCGCAGGTAACGTATAGGAAGCCTGTTCTGATTCAACAATGAGACTTGCCTTGTTTTTCGCCAGTTTTTCAATAACTTTGTTTGGCACCTCAGCACTTAAAATGTCCGATATTTCATCAGCTTTTATTATAAGTTCCTTGGCCTGTGTTTTTTCAAGTTTTTCAATTGCTTTTTGCTCATCAATTTCCAGTTTAACAGATGTTTTCCCGTCTATTTCTGAAACCGTTTTCTGTGCCGTATCCGAAATGTCGAAGGAATCTTTGGTTTCATCCGGTTTCGGTTCGGGCTTTTCATCCTCTTTTTTATCATCACTGCCACCACCGCCACCGCTGGATTCTCCCCCGCCCGGGCTCTGGGATCCGCCTTTTTTTACAAGGCCCTTAATGGCTTCATTCAGTGCTTTTAATGCATTGTCTACCTCAGCCTGGGTTGCATCCTCCTTGTCTGCTACCTGTTGTGCCGTCCCGAGAGCGGTATTGAATGGTTCCCAACCCTCCTTGTAATCACCGGCTTTGTAGTTTTTTACCTCCTGAATCTTGGCATTCAAAGCAGTCTTATCTGCCGGTTTGGGTCCGGGCATTTCACCTTTTACAATAGTTAACTCTTTTGATATAACATTTTCGCCATAGCCCGCTACAACTATGAGTTTGCCCTCATCGATGTTCGGGACCTTAAATATTGTTTCGTATGTTCCGTCATTTTTGGATTTTACAGCATCAAAATAAACTATGGTTTCCTTGTTTTTGTCCACAACCTTTATGGATACGAATGTATCAGGGTCGGCAGTGCCGCTTAAGAAAATTTTATCACCAATATTTGCTGTCTCAGGATCGATATCCAGGGTAACCCCGCCGCCTGATGCGTATACCGGGACAAAAGTTAAAATTAAAAACAATGCTATAACAAATTTAATAGCTCTTTTGTACATATAACCACCCCTTGCTGATATTTGTTTGGATTAAAGATATTCTATAAATATAGCCCTCAGGTTAAAAATAAACACCCCCTTTATCTATAAAATAAAAAAACAGACGATCCTTATTGGAGGTTGTCTGTTTTGCATGAACCTTTATCTACCATTATATATAGACAAAGATTATCCCGGTTAGTTTCTCTTTTCCAATAACGGGAGGCGCAGACATTTCTCTCTGCACCCTAACGGTTAACAACCATAGTAAAAACCGTAGGTTAGTTAACTCAGAGCTAATTGAGATTTTTAAATATTATATTGTTAACGTCTTCTGCCATTATATCATATATTTAGAATATATGTCAAAGGACTCCTGTTCGATGTACAATACTTGACACCATCCTTTATATCAATTATTATAATTTAAAGGAATTTCGACAAAAATAACCGGTGAGGATTACAATAAAGTTATATAATTTTCGAATGAGAGGTAAATCATATGAAAAAATCTTCCGGAAATCTTAAAACCTATTTGCTATTGTTTATAATTCTTATTCCTGTGTTAATATTCGCTGTTTTTTTCTCTAATTATTATTCCATTTATAAAGATTTAGCCAACCCGTCTGCACATAACCCGGATCCGGATGTTGTTGTTAAAAATCCCTTTGAAGGCATAGAAGCCATAGAAGAAAACGAAAATCATATACCAAAATATGGGGATCCAATCGACGGGGAACCTAATCCCTCAAATGAAACTACGGACAATACCGGGACGGATTTTGCGGATAAAAACGAAACAGAAAAACCTTCCTATAATCATATTGTGGGGACATACAAAAGCAAGTTTGAAAAATTGCAGCAAAAACAGGAAGAAACACTTAATTCTTTAATGGAAGAAGCAAAAGCAGAATATATGCAAAACGGATCAAAAAAATCCTCCCTCCTTGGCATGGCCCCTAAGTATTTGGGCCTGGTTAACAGCCTGGAACGGCAAGCAAACAGAGAGGTTGATATACTCATTAATGATTTGGAAACCGAACTCATAAATAATTCCTTTAAAACAGATATAACTAAAGAAATAAAGGATTATTATAATTACTATAAAAAAGTTTTGAGGGCGGAGATTGTTAAAGAAGGAACTAAGCACCTATAATTTATTCCTCATATCCCTTCTCAAATCTCCAGGCATCTCTGCACATATCTACGACGCTGCGCTTGGCAATCCAGCCCAATTCCCTTTTTGCCTTGCCGGCATCGGCATAACATTCGGCAATGTCACCGGGCCTGCGGCCTACAATTTCATAGGGTACTCTGAGACCATTTGCTTCTTCAAAAGCCTTCAATAGCTGTAAAACACTTGTGCCCTGCCCGGTACCCAAATTATATATATGAACACCGGATGTAAGACTGTCCAGTGCCGCCACATGCCCCTCGGCTAAATCCGTCACATGGATATAGTCCCTTACCCCCGTACCGTCCACCGTGGGATAGTCATTTCCGAATACCCTGAGTTTTTCCAGTTTTCCCTTTGCCACCTGAGTAATATAGGGCATCAAATTATTGGGAATACCCGTAGGGGCTTCCCCGATTAAGCCGCTCTCATGGGCTCCTACCGGATTAAAGTACCGCAGGAGAGCAACGGACCAATCCGGGTTTGCTTTAACGACATCAGTGAGAATTCGCTCGCTGACGGCTTTGGTTTCACCATAAGGATTGCCGGTTGGCAAAAGTGGCATAGTCTCAATGAAAGGAACCTTGTTCTCGCCGTATACAGTTGCCGAAGAACTGAACACAAATTGTTTCACTCCGTGGTTCAAACAGGCTTTGCAAAGAACCATGGTGCTGACGGTGTTATTATAATAATAAGCAAGGGGTTTTTCCACCGATTCACCTACCGCCTTCAGCCCGGCAAAATGAATAATACCATCTATGGGATGGTTATCAAAAATCCCGCCCACCGCCTTTTCGTCGGTCACATCTATTTTATAGAAAATAATCTTCTTGTCGGTAATCTTTTCAATCCGATCTATGGTTTCGGCTTTACTGTTACATAGGTTGTCTGCAACAATCACCGTATGCCCGGCCTCCGATAAGGCTACACAAGTATGTGAGCCTATGTATCCGGCACCGCCGGTTACCAGTATATTCATAATCAGTTACACCTCATTTTCCGCATGAAATATATTTGCGATTTTCATCGTTATTCTTCAGTTACGGCAACGTCTTCAAAAACATCATCCCCGGTTGCGTTTTTTACAATTTCCACTAAATAGTTAAGAAATTCCTCCTTTAAATCTTCCCGTCTCAAAGCAAATTCTACGGTTGCTTCCAGAAATCCCTGTTTATCTCCCACATCATACCGTTTTCCTTCAAATATGTATGCATACATGGCTTCTTTTTGAGCCAGTTCTTTTAATCCGTCCGTAAGCTGAATTTCTCCGCCCTTGCCCGGTTTTGTATGTTCCAGTATATCAAATATTGCAGGGCTTATTATGTATCTCCCAAGGATAGCAATGTTTGACGGGGCATCCCCAACAGCAGGTTTTTCTACCAGCCCTTTTGCTTTATATACCCTGTCCTCTATATGCTTACAATCTACGATTCCATATTTATATACATCTTCATCGGCTACCTCTTGTACTCCCAATATCGTGGTTTTATATTCATTATAGATTTCAATCATCTGCTGCAGGCAAGGTTTTTTGCTGTAAACAATATCGTCCCCTAAAAGAACCGCAAACGGTTCATTACCTATAAAACTCCTTGCACAATAAATAGCATGTCCCAGTCCCTTAGGCTCTTTTTGACGAATATAATGGATATTCACCATATTTGAAATGTTCCTCACTATTTCCAGCAGGTCATTTTTGCCCGATTTCTCTAATGCAATTTCTAATTCCACCGATTTATCAAAATGATTCTCTATAGATGATTTATTCCTTCCCGTAATAATCAGTATCTCTTCTATTCCCGATTCTATAGCTTCTTCTATTATGTATTGTAAAGTAGGTTTGTCCACTATAGGAAGCATTTCCTTTGGCTGTGCCTTTGTTGCGGGTAAAAATCTGGTGCCTAAACCCGCGGCCGGTATAATAGCTTTACGTACCTTCATTAAAAATTTCCCCCTATTTCATTTGAATTTGTT
>CAYOQX010000096.1:0-6890 GCA_964406195.1 uncultured Alkaliphilus sp.
ACCTTTATCGGCGGCTTTGCACATATCATAAATTGTCAAACACGCTATGCTGACTGCTGTCAGTGCTTCCATTTCGACCCCGGTCTTTCCGGTAGAATTAACCTCCGCCTCCACCTCTACACCGTTGTGAATAAACTGAAATCCAATATTTGCTCCGGTTAGGAGTATATTATGACACATGGGAATCAATTTGCTCGTTTGCTTAGCACCCATAATTCCACCTATCTGAGCAATTGATAATACATCCCCTTTTTTAATCAGCCCATCCTTTATTCTCTGAAGGGTCTTGTCTTTCATAATAATTTTTCCTTTGGCTACGGCGGTTCTTTTGGTTATTTCCTTGTCTCCTACTTCCACCATGTGCGCCCTGCCGCTCTCATTAAAGTGGGTTAGCCTGTCCATAATTATCCTCCTATTTGATGCATATTTCTAATTACATATTGTTCATCTTCCAAATGGTGACTTTCTTCCTTTGTCCATATAGCATTTTTAATAACTTCCTTGATATTCTCATTGTTTTGTAACGCCGATTTTAAGTCTATCTCCCTATTGGAATGCAGACAGAGTTTTAATTTTCCTGTAGATGTAAGCCTGACCCTGTTACAATTTGCACAAAATTTACAGGAAATAGGATTTATAAGACCCACTTTGCCCTCAACACCGGGAAGAACATAATAAGCTGCGGGAGAAGACTTATCTTCTCGTTCTACAGGTACAAGTTCCTTTACAGTTTCCAACACAAGATCGGTGGAAACAAATTTTTCCTTTGCAAAGTTAGCGGCTTCACCTATAGGCATCAATTCTATAAATCTTACATCTATACCTCTTTTGGTGAATTCAATCAGGTCCCTTATTTCATTATCATTAACCCCACCAATCAGTACCACATTAATCTTTACCGGTGTCAGACCTACATTTATAGATTCTTCGATACCATCCAATACCGCATCCAAATCCCCGCATCTCGTGATTTCCCGAAATTTCACAGGATCCAATGTGTCCAGGCTGATATTAACCCTGTTCAGTCCTGCCTTTTTTAAAGGAGCAGCCATTTTTTTTAACAGTTGCCCATTGGTAGTCATAGCCAGATCTCTGACCCCTTCCAGTTTGCCAACCTTTTCCACCAGGTCGATAATACCTTTTCTTACCAAGGGTTCCCCACCGGTAAATCTGATTTTATCAATTCCCAGTTCTACAAAATTTTTTATCAACGTATACATATCTTCCAAGGGTAACATATCTTCATGATGTAATTTATCATCTATACCTTTCTGGGGCATACAATAAACACACCTGAAATTACATCTGTCCGTTAAAGATATTCTGAGATAATTTATTTTTCTTCCAAATGAATCTCTCATTTTATCACCTAGTCTCCTATTATCACTACATCCCCAGTGTTTTCAAATTTATATCCACCTAATTTATTTACTCGAGACTGAAAAATATCTGATTTTAATAATTCAATAAATTCTTTAATCCTTGGGTCCTTTAATAATTCATATGGAATCAGAAAATCATAATCCTCATAGGTTATGTCTACAAAATCCAAATCCATAGCCTTTGCTGCAGAATAAATACCCAACCCTGCAGTGGCAGACCCTGTTTTTACGGCTGCACTTACCGCCATATGTGTATTCAGTTCTCTGGTATAACCGTCTACAATATGCGGGTCTATGTTATCCAGTTTTAAATGATAGTCCAATAATACCCTGGTACCCGCACCCCTTTGTCTATTGGCATAGATAACACCTTCTTTTGTTAAATCCCTGAAGTTTGATATTCCTTCAGGGTTTCCTTTTTGTACGATAAATCCCTGCAATCTTTTTACGCCCTTGATAAGGGCCATTTTTTGTCCGTGCAAATATTTTTTAACATAGCTTATATTATATTCCCCTGTTTCTTCATCCAATAGGTGGATCGGGGCTATATGGGATTCCCCTCTTCTCATAGACAGTATTCCGCCCATGCTTCCCACATGTCCTGAAGAAAGTTCTATCATATCCCCCAACACATCCATAATCAAATCATGGCTCCCTATTGACACCAGTTTTGACTTTATAACCGATAAGGGTTTCAACAGGTCTATTTCAATTATATCCCCCGCATCTATTCCTTCGGTATTCTTGGGGATAATGCCTATTCCGTCAGCTTTTACCAAACTCATACTCACTCCGGCCCCGCCGCCTATTGGAGTGGCTATTAACTTGTTCCTTACATACCCTAGGTTCAACCTGATTAATTCCCTGTTTTTTAATGATGATACTACTCTGTTAGAAAGTATACCTTGGACAACATTGCTGTCCTTCGGTTCAATTCCTATATACCTTTTTATTAACGGTTTCACGAATGTTTCAAAAATAAAATATGCTGAAACCGGGTATCCGGGAATCCCTATCACGGGTTTGTTATTTATGATACCTAAAATTGTCGGTTTTCCCGGCTTCATGGCTACACCGTGAATTACAACCTCATCCAGATCCCTAATCAATTTAGCTGTATAATCGGTAGTTCCGGCAGAAGAACCTGCATTTATGAGCAACATATCATTTTCTTCAATGCCCTTTAATATCGCCTTTTTTAATGTTTGATAATCATCGCTGTGAGGGGCATATCTGTTAGGTATACCTCCATATTCTTTTACCAGACCCTCAAATACTCCGGAATTAGAATCTATAATTTTGCCGTCCGTTACCTGGCTTATATCCTCAACTATCTCAGTACCTGTAGGAAGAATACCCACCCTCGGTTTTTTATATACTTTCAGTTTTTCAATACCCCCGGCCACCAATGCACCCAAATCAACGGGTCTTATTACATGCCCGGACGGTATTATCATTTCGGTGGCAACTATGTCCTCACCAATCTGTCTGATATGCTGCCAAGGATAAGCCGGTTTTAATATTTTAACTTGTCCCCCTCCCAGGTCAATTATGTCCTCTATCATTATAACTGAATCATAGGGGTTCATAATTTGGTTCCCGGTATTAATATATGAAAAATCTTTATCCTCTACCAGTATAACCGGCGAAACCTCCGTAGCCCCTTTTGTTTCGGCAGCAATAACAGCTATTCCATCCATTGCAGCCGCATTATAGCCGGGGGAACTCATTTTGGCGTATACTGCCTCATAAGTTACTCTATTTAGGGACTCTACGGGGGTTAGTTCCTCAAAATAACCTTGGATATTTAATCGTTCGTAATATTTAGATTTGGCTTCCTCTACCGGTATATTATCTATATAGGTATTTCGTTCCATTTATTTCACCTCATTGTTTATTCGTGCAGAAAAATTTAACCTCTATTCCTGCTAGAACAGGTAAACATCCCTCTCTTCCCCTTTATAAACTCCTTCTTCCTGTGAACCTATTATTGTGTATCCTTGCGATTCGGACAGTAAACTGATCATGCCCGATTTCCCGAATACCGGGGTACCGTAAAGTATCTCCCCTTTCTGCCTTAACCTGAGCATTTGATATGTTTCCTTGCCCGGATCAGAAGGAAAGTTATGATCCATTACAGCCTTTACCTTCGGTGCTATTTTTGTCATCCCCATTTTTTTCCTGATGTAATATTCCAATAATGCCTTAAACACTATAATTGAGGACACCGGATGTCCCGGTAATCCGCAAATTAATTTACCGTTGGCCTCACCGACTATGGTGGGTTTTCCGGGTTTTATAGCCAGGCCGTGCAGCAATACTCCCTTTCCGTTAAATGAGTCTATAACCTTGTCCGTATAATCCCTCGTACCTACGGAACTGCCTCCTGATAAAAGAATTATATCTGATATATCTATTGCCTTTTTAACCTTATCTTTTAATAGTTGGTAATCATCTCCCACTATATTTCTTCCAACCACAGTACCGCCAATTCCACGAACCAATGAAGCTAATGTATAGGAATTGATGTCTCTGATTTTTCCGAGAGTCAGTTCTTCATCTATATCTATAATTTCATCACCTGTAGAAATTATATAAAACTTGGGTTTGCGATATACACATACCTTGGGAATTCCCAGTGCCGCCAAAACCCCTAAAACCTCCGCGGTTATTTCTCTGCCTTTTTTTAGAGCCAGGGACCCTTCCTCTATATCGTCACCCTTATAGTTAATATTTTCACCCTGTGATATAGGTTTATATACTAAAAGTGTGTTATCATCCATCTTTTCCACATTTTCTACCATAATGACTCCGTCAGAACCTTTCGGAATCATACCGCCTGTCGGAACATAAAGCGCTTCTCCACTTTTAATAGAGGAATCTGTTTTTTCCCCTATCATTATTTCCCCCAGAATATTTATAATACTGGGTATAGAACGATCAGCTCCATGACTGTCTTCAACCTTGATAGCATAACCGTCCACGGTGGAACGATTAAATTCAGGCACATTTATAGTTGAATATACATCCTCACCCAGGATCCTGTTATGACTGTGTTCAAGGTCTACATATTCAGTACAAAATTCATAGTCTTTAAAATTTTCCATCAGTATTTTTCTGCCATCCTTGACACTAACCACATTAAAGAAATCCATTTAAGGCACCACCTTCTTCTTGTCCGAACTGATAAAACCATTATGCAAGTTTCCGCTTGTTCGGTTCTGTAAGTCCATCATATAATTAATTGTATATTTTGCGTACTATTCAAATTTTTAAATAAAAAACAGCCCGCGAAAGGCTGTATGTTATTTTCCTTTCCAAACACGGGAGGCATGAAGATTTCTCTCATACCCATAGGCCCCGGTTCTTATCAAAATCCGATTTTAGAACCTCAGGCTCGAAAAACTGCTGTAAATATTCATTTTTTCTCCTCTAACAAATCCGATCAACATCATATTCAATTTCCTGGCCATATGAACAGCCAACGATGTGGGTGCGGATCTGGAAATTACTGTTGTAATGCCGCTTTTTGCTACCTTTGCTAACATTTCAGATGAAATTCTGCCACTGGTTAAAACCATTTTATCTGTTATATCCATATTCTCTACCAAGGCCCTGCCCAGCACCTTGTCTAATGCATTATGTCTTCCTATATCCTCTTCAAAATATATTATACCGTCTTTATCACATACAGCACAGGCATGAACTCCCCCGGTTGTATAGAAAAGATCCGAACTTCCGCTGAATGTTCTCATAAATTCCCTTATTTTATGGATTGATATGTCAGGAGGATTTGTTGTCATAGGTTTTAGGGAATCCAACATTTCGTAAAATATTGTACCTTTTCCGCCACTGGAAGCTATTGTTTTGTTTACCTGTGGCTTTTCATCGGTAGCTCCTGTGGTTCCAAGTCTGATATAGGCCTCCCCTTTTTCCTTGTCTATCTGAACATTGTCCACCATAGAATAATCCTTTATAAAACCCTCGGAATGTAAAAATCCTATTGCCAGATGTTTTAAAGATTTGGGACTGCACAAGAGGGTTATGGTTTCCTTGCCGTCTATAAAAATAGTGAAAGGATATTCCAGTATTACTATATCTTCTACCATATTTTTATTTTTACCACTTACTCTCAATATATCATACTTCTTTGTTGGTTTCATTAATACTACTCCTTATTCTCTGGCACAATCACCTGCTCTGTCGGTTAATATATCCAACCCGTGATCAACACTGTCCAGAATATAATCCAGGGCCTCTTTAACGGCCTTTGGACTTCCGGGTAAATTAATTATCAAGGTAGACCCTCTAATTCCGGAAACAGCCCTGGAGAGCATTGCCCTTGGTGTAATACTAAGGCTATGACATCTTATTGCCTCAGCAATGCCGTTTGCCTCCCTATCACAAACACTGAGGGTAGCCTCCGGAGTTACATCTCTTTTGTTAAATCCCGTACCTCCTGTGGTTAATATTAAATCTACTTTTAGTTTGTCCGCCATGTAAGTCATTTCTTTTATCAGGTCCTCTATGTTATCAGGTAGTATTATCTGTTTTATGATTTTATAGCCCATTGCCTGTACTGATTCTGCAATAATAGGTCCTGACAAATCCGTCCTTTCTCCCCTGGAACCCTTGTCACTAGCAGTAATTATTCCTACCTCGAACATTTAACCACCTCATAATAAATTATATGTTTCTTTATTCTTTCATTATATTCCGTTTTAAACTATAGTTCAACCCCTACCCCTTAATGCTTTATTTCTAGGATATCCATAAATACCAGGCGATATTAAAAAATGAAATTTTAAAAGCGTCTTATTTTCAATAAGACGCATAATTTTATTTCATCATATTTATTTGTTGTTTCCGGACTCACACATTTATTTACCGTTTGACATGTCTATAATTGGTTTATATAATCGCTTGATTTCTCTAATAGTTTATTTATTCTCCAAGATAGGCTTTTTTTACCCTTTCATTACGCAGGAGACCTTTTGCAGTGTCTTCAAGCACTATCTTACCTGTTTCAACAACAAAACCTTTATTAGCTATAGATAAAGCCATTCTGGCATTTTGTTCCACTAACAAAATAGTAGTTCCGGCCCGATTAATTTCCAATATGATATTAAAAATGTCCGATACAATTTTTGGTGCAAGACCCATAGATGGTTCATCCAGAAGCAATAATTTAGGCCTGGCCATCAGTGCTCGGCCCATTGCCAACATCTGTTGTTCCCCACCGGAAAGGGTACCGGATACCTGCTTTACGCGATCTTTAAGAATAGGAAATAAATCAAAAACCTTTTCCAAATCAGCTTTGACTTCCGAACGATTTTTATTGAGGTATGCCCCAAGTTGGAGATTTTCCAATACTGACATCCGCGGAAAAACCCTACGCCCCTCGGGAACCATAACTATACCCGATTCGACAATGTCCGATGTAGGTTTGTTTGCAATATCCTTATCTAAAAAATGAACCTTTCCTGAGGTGGCAGGTACCAAACCACA
>CAYOQX010000097.1:0-2608 GCA_964406195.1 uncultured Alkaliphilus sp.
CGCCCTGGCTTTTGGTCCGGCAATTCTGTAAAAGTCACCTCTCCGGCGAAATATTATTTTTGTAATAGCTGCGATTATAGAAGCAAACAGAATTCTGAATACTCCGCATTCCCTGAGGGCCATTTCCATAGTTTCAGGCATACCGAGTCCTATGCCCGATGGTGTCTTGGTCACATGTCCTGCAAGAAACACCGCCAAAGGACGCGGTTTGATCTCATCTAAAGGGATAGCTCTCCCCTGCGTAATAGCTACTATTTTTTCGGTTACGAAAACTATATCTCCTTTACGTGTTTTTCCCTTTAAATATTTTAAAACTAATTCGACTACGTCATCATCTTTGCCGATTAAGTGAGTTTTAATCGGGATTCGCATAAAATTTTTATTTTCTATACTTATCTTAAGTTTCTTTCCTATATTCGTTGTCATCGGTTGAGGCCGGTCCATGAGTTATCCTCCTAGAATTTTTAGTAAAGTTATTAGTTTATAATATTGATTGGTAAAGTTATTAATTAGCAGAGCTATCAGTCAGCAAAATTATTAGTTAATAAAACCATCAGTATATTAGAAATTATAACCTTAATCATAAATATCTTTCATTATCAATGTTATCTATAATAACCTAATTTGTTTTATCTGTAAAGAACCAAAAAACCGCCGAATGAACCTCCTTACCGGGCTGAAGCACAGAAAAGGTACTTTTTCTAAAGTAATAGAAAACCCGGCAACGGGGATTCGCTCTTATTCCATACTTTGTTCATACCTCGGTATCCCCCTATGTTATGAATAATACATATATGGCAAAAATTAACCTGATTGTTTTTACCAAGAAATCGAATTTTGTGATATTATATAAAAAAGAAAGAATTTATGCTTAAATGAGGAGGCATTGGAATGTCTATTTATGGAAGGTTTAACAGGTATCTAATTGCTATAATTATGGCAATTAGTCTAGGTGCCAATTTGTTCCTAGTCATTAGACTGAAAACCTTTAAGCAAAAAGTAGCTAATTCGAGCACCCTCACCTCGGAAAAATTAGAGAGTGCTGTAAGGGATACTATGTATTCAATAAAGGAACTGGAAGGGATGGATACCGAAGTATCGACCAAGAAATCAAATGAGACTGATACTAAAAAAACAATAAATGATTTACAATTTTCAGTACAGCAGTTGGTTTTGGTTTTTAGCAACTGGATTGATTTGAATCAGCCTGATGAGGATCCGGACGGACCGCTGGGGAAAGGGCTGGGTGCGTTGGAGACATTGAGAAATACCATAGTCCATCATTTGGGAAACCAATATGACAGCAACGGTAAACAATTAACCAATTATGATGTGGTGTTTCTGAACAGGGTTTATGAAAAACTGGACGGGTTGCTGACCGTATATAACAATACTGAAAAACATATAGATAAAATCGAAAATATAGAGCATCAGGACAGTCTTGCAATATGTCAATGGGCAACCGGCATAGAGGAAATATCCAGGCTTTATCGTCACAGCAGGACCACAAATGAACACCCCGAGTACATGCAACCGGATTCCATATTGGCAAAAATTGATGACATATTCCCCGGACTCAGAAATTTTCACGGTACCAGGGAAATAGAGGAATCGGTTCAAATTCAGGACGGGGTTCATTATTATGAAATAAGTTATCATCATGATGATGAATTGGATTATTTGATACGGATGGATGCTATTGACGGTTCCCTCAGGCTTTTTGAGGACTGTACGGAGGATTATAACAGCAGGCTTGTATCAAAGGCCGATGCTCTGAATATCGCCAAGAATTTTATGAATGAGCTGGAATCATATGAAGATGTAATTGACAGCGTATCTATAGTTGATGATGAGGATTCGGATAATACGGTTTATGCCTTTAAGTTCACTCCGATTTTGGATGATACCGCCATTGTCAGCGATTGTGTTAATATAAATGTATCTTCCAGGGGTGGCAATATAATGAGGTATTCCAGCAGTTTCAGCAACACCGAAATACCAGATATGAGTTCAATGGTGGCATTGAAGGATGTAGAGGACGAATATAAGGAACAATTTACGGATATGATGTATAATGGATTATCCGTGATCAGATCCTTTTACACATATTACAGACCGGTTATCGCCTATAACTACAAGCTTATTACGGAAGAAAACACGACAGAATTGTATTTTGATGTGGTTACAGGAAACCAGGTATGTGAATCCTACTCTGTATATGAGCCTATACACCATACTGCGGCAGACGGTTGCTATTAGTTTTCTCCGGCTGACAAGGATAGGGTCAACAGTTCCGACATTCAATCAAAAAGTTGATTTTATAGTCCCCGGACACTGTCAGGTTTCCGGGGCTTTAAATTTTGGGCATAGTATATAGGGCGACAGTAGGCAATAATCGCAATGGGGCTGAATGGTGAACAATGATTGCAATGGGGCTGAATGGTGAACAATAATCGCAATGGGGCTGAATGGTGAACAATAATCGCGATGGGACTGAACGGTGAACAATAATCGCAATGGGACTGAACGATGAGTAGTAATCACGACAGATTGAAAATAATCACGATATGATATAGAGAATAATGAGCAATTACATTGGAACAGAGGC
>CAYOQX010000097.1:2618-3741 GCA_964406195.1 uncultured Alkaliphilus sp.
GGGGATAACAAAATAACAGCAGAGAATCTTAAAGATTTCGAACCCGAGCATATTTTTGATTGCGGACAGTGTTTCAGGTGGAATCGGGAACATGACGGCAGTTATACCGGGGTTGCGTATGGCAGGGTTCTGAATGTGAGTAAAAACAGGGATACAGTTATATTCGATAACACAAATGTGGATGATTTCCACAATATATGGACCGAATATTTTGATTTGAATAATGATTACAGTAAAATCAAAAATGATTTGATAGGCAGGGACGAAATTATCACAGATGCCGTAAATTTCGGGCACGGAATCAGAATACTTAAACAGGAGCCTTGGGAAACCCTGGTTTCTTTTATTATTTCCGCAAACAATGCGATACCGCGTATAAAGAGATCGGTGGAGCTATTGTGCAAGAATTTTGGAAAACATTTGGGGGAGTACAGAGGAATGGATTATTATGATTTCCCGAGTGCCGAAATCATATGTGAGTTGAGTAATGACCAAATAAGGGAATGCCGAGTTGGCTATAGATCCAAGTATATATTGGAAACCGCCAAAAAGGTGGTGGATGAGAATATATCCCCGGAACAATTGAAGAAACTGAACAGCGGGGATTGCTACGATGCCCTGCTGGAATTTAGCGGGGTAGGCCCCAAGGTGGCCAATTGCGTTTTGGTTTTCGCCATGGATAAGGTGGAATTCTATCCTGTAGATGTATGGATAAAAAGAGCCATGGAACATTTTTATTTTCATAAGGATACACCGAATAAGAAGATTGAAGAATTTGCCAAACAAAAATTCGGACAATATGCGGGTTATGCGCAGCAGTATCTATTTTATTATGCCAGGGAATTGGGAATAGGAAAATAAACGAGGGGGATGAAATATGCTGGGTACCATTGTAAATGTCATAGCAATTATAATAGGAGGAACTGCGGGGACTTTTTTAAAGAAAGGGATCCCGGAAGAATATAAATCCACAATAATGCAGGGGATAGGTCTCAGCGTAATAGTCATAGGCCTTTCGGGGGCATTGGAAACGGACAATATGTTGCTTATGGTTTTGAGTGTGGTCATAGGAATCGTAATAGGTGAGATTGCCGGGATAGAGGACAAGCTCGAAAATGCGGGT
>CAYOQX010000097.1:3760-6825 GCA_964406195.1 uncultured Alkaliphilus sp.
AAACAAATTTGGAAACAAAGAAGGGGGAATCGTGCAGGGTTTTGTCACTGCCAGTCTGGTCTACTGTATCGGGGCTATGGCGGTTATGGGGGCCCTGGAAAGCGGTTTGACCGGCAGTCATGAAATATTGTTTACCAAGTCTCTTTTAGATGGTGTGACAGCAATAATATTTGCATCCACCTTGGGTATAGGGGTTGTGTTCTCGGGCATAACCGTTTTTATTTACCAAGGCCTGATTACGATTACGGCAGCATTTATAAGGCCTTTTTTGGCCGGATATGTGATAAAAGAAATGTCGGCCGTAGGCGGGCTCTTAATCATGGCCATTGCATTTAATTTAATGGAAATTAAAAAAATCAGGGTAGGGAATATGCTCCCGGCCATTTTTATACCGGTACTTTATTATATTCTGCATCCCTACATACTGAAATTATTTTAAAATTATTTCACAATGAATAAAACTAAAATATGTTATTTGAATTAGTACGAAAATGATGTTAAGATATATATTGAAAAGTAAATTTAAAGGGGGATAAATTTATGTCAGTACAAATGTTCTGTCATCAGTGCCAAGAAGCTGCAAAAGGCACAGGATGTACAAGAAGAGGAGTATGTGGAAAAACAAGTGATGTATCTAATTTGCAGGATACATTTTTATATATACTGAAAGGGCTTTCATTTTATAATCTGGAAGCAAAACAGGCGGGTTTGGATACAAACAAAACAGACAAGTTTATAACGGATGGATTATTTGCCACTATCACAAATGCAAATTTTGATAAAGCGATATTTGTCGACAGAATCAAAAAGGCTATTAAATTGAGAGATGAAACAAAGGCTGCAGTGGTTGATAAGGGAGTAAATGTGGATCATATTACTCACGATGCTGCACATTGGACAGCCGACACGGTTGAGGAATTCGAGGCCAAGGTTGAGGACGCCGGATATCTGGCAATTGAGAATGAAGATATCAGATCTTTAAGAAGTCTGATCATATTTGGTATCAAGGGTCTGGCCGCATATGTGGAGCACGCATATAACCTGGGTTACGAAGATGACGAGCTGTATATATTTATGCAAACGGCTCTGGTTGAAACATTAAATGATGAGCTGACGGCGGACGAACTTGTAGCCCTTACGATGAAGACCGGAGAAGTCGGTGTTAAGGCGATGGCCCTACTGGATGAGGCCAATACTTCAACATACGGTAATCCTGAAATCACGGAAGTGAATATAGGTGTTGGGGACAATCCGGCCATCCTAATCAGCGGACATGATTTAAGGGATATGGAACAACTGCTGGAACAAACCGAGGGGACAGGGGTAGATGTTTATACACACTCCGAAATGCTTCCCGCAAACTATTACCCTGCGTTTAAGAAATATGATCATTTTGTAGGGAATTATGGAAATGCATGGTGGAAACAGGACAAGGAATTTGAAACATTCAACGGTCCGATTGTAATGACAACAAACTGTTTAACCCCTCCGAAGGATTCTTATAAAGACAGGGTTTATACAACAGGTGCAGTCGGATTTGAGGGACTGGAAAGAGTTAAAGAAAATGCGGACGGAACAAAGGATTTCACGAATGTAATAGAGCATGCTAAAAAATGCGATGTTCCGGCTGAAATAGAAAAAGGTGAAATTGTAGGCGGTTTTGCCCACGCACAAGTATTTGCACTTGCGGATAAGGTTGTGGAGGCGGTTAAGTCCGGTGCAATCAGAAGATTTTTTGTAATGGCCGGTTGCGACGGCAGAATGAAGAGTAGAGAATACTACACACAATTTGCCGAAAAACTGCCGAAAGATACGGTTATTCTAACAGCAGGTTGTGCGAAGTACAGGTACAACAAATTGGATCTGGGAGACATTGACGGTATTCCGAGAATATTGGATGCCGGACAATGCAATGATTCCTATTCATTAGCATTGATAGCACTGAAATTAAAAGAGGTATTTGAATTAAATGATATTAACGAACTGCCGATTTCATACAATATTGCATGGTATGAACAAAAAGCTGTAATTGTTCTACTTGCACTATTGCATCTGGGTGTCAAGAACATTCATTTAGGGCCGACACTTCCCGCATTCCTATCACCGAATGTTATCGATGTTCTGGTCGAGAACTTTGATATAGGCGGAATTACAAATGTGGAAGATGACATGGCAATGTTTTTAGGTGAAACGGCAGGAGCGTAAAATATAGTATAAAATATGAAAACAGCCACTCTTTTCGAAGGGGGTGGCTGTTTTATTTGGCAAGAGGCGCCTGTTTTTTTGGTAAGGGGCGCCTGTTTTTTCGGCCAGAAGCACCTGTTTTGCTTTGCAAAGGGGTTTATTTCTTTTGGCTCGGGGGACATATTATTTCAAAAACCTGATCAAATGACAGAAAAATTAGCAAATTAATGAAATACGAACATAATTAATGAATAACGGATGTATCTGCCCGCAGACCGATATAACGATGAAATTTCGGATTTGCTAGCAAAATAATTTTTAGTTAACATATAATTATGATTAGCACTCAGCGCTATTGAGTGCTAACAACAGGTAAAAATGATTTATTTAAAAATAACGGGGTCCTGCTTTCGTGTATTGGAAGAGGTCCTGTTGAAACAAATTGTGCCGATTGTGTTTTATTTTATTCCAAAATGAACATAATCTATTATGTATCACAAAAATTTTCCAAGGAGGTCTGTTTTATGAAAATCAAACCATTAGGAGACAGGGTTGTTATTAAAAGATTGGAGGCCGAAGAAACTACTGAAAGCGGTATCATATTACCGGGCAGTGCGCAGGAACAACCGCAGCTGGCGGAAATTATATCGGTAGGGCCGGGCGGAATGGTAGAAGGCAAGGAAATTACCATGGAGGTAGAAGTAGGGGATAAAGTGATTTTCTCTAAATATGCCGGTACCGAAGTCAAGTTTGACGGTGAAGAATATACGATATTAAAACAAAATGACATTTTAGCTATCGTAGAGTAGTATATTTTGCCGGAAGGTTCGGTTATTGCAAGTCGGAAAGATTTGGTTATTGCAAAGTAGGTTTGATATTGC
>CAYOQX010000098.1:0-6759 GCA_964406195.1 uncultured Alkaliphilus sp.
TCACTACTGTTAACCAATTTTCCCAACTTTTCAGCTATTTTCTCCAATTCTTTTTGATTCCATATATCAATACAATTCATAACTGCACCCACTTAATGTTTTTCCTTTGTTTGTATAAATCTGTTATAATTATACTGCAATCGTTTTATAACTCCTAAAAACGGGGGCATGTTAGTATAATCTATTATAATTATACCCCTCCCTTATACCATATAACCCGGTATAATCCGTTTTATATAATTTAAAAAATATGTCGGATCGCCGGATTATATCAACCGGATATAACCCGATTATCACAATTTGAAAAATCCGGGGATATCACCTAGGTTTTTTATCCAAATCCAAATATATCACTTAAATTCTTTATTCAAATCGGACGATATTATTCAAGTTTTTTATCCAAATATGCATTTATAAATATATCTATATCCCCGTCTATTACACCCTGTACATTTCCCACCTCCACATTTGTGCGGTGGTCTTTTACAAGGGCATATGGATTAAAAACATAGGAACGTATCTGACTTCCCCATGCAATCTGGCTGTATTCACCCTGCAGGTCTTCAATACGTTCTTTTTGTTCGCTTTCCTTCAGTTCAACCAGTTTACTCGTAAGCATTCTCATTGCCGTTTCCTTGTTGCTGTGCTGAGACCTCTCATTTTGACATTGGACCACAACACCCGTAGGCAGATGGGTTATCCTTACGGCGGAATCGGTTTTGTTAACATGCTGCCCGCCGGAACCGCTGGCCCTGTAGGTGTCTATCCTGATGTCATTCGGATTAACGGAAATATCTATAGAATCGTCTATCTCCGGCACAACGTCTACGGAAGCAAAGGATGTATGCCTTTTGCCGGAAGAATCATAATCGGATATTCTGATCAGTCTGTGGACTCCCTTCTCGGATTTCAAATACCCGTAGGCATTGGTTCCCTCTATCAGGAGAGTAACGCTCTTTATACCGGCCTCTGTATCGGTTAATATATCCAACATCCTGACCTTGTAACCTCTCCCTTCAGCCCATCTGGTATACATCCTGAGAAGCATCTGCGCCCAATCCTGGGCATCAAGTCCTCCGGTACCCGCATGTATGGAGATGATAGCATTGTGCCTGTCATATTCTCCCCTTAGCAGTGTTTCTATCTTCAAATCCTCAACCTTGTTTTGGAGCCTTCCTATTCCTTCAATCAATTCCTCGGAGAAACTGTCGTCCCCTTCTTCTATAAAATAGACCATAGTTTCCAATTCTTCCAGTTCCTCCGTCAATTGCTTGTATTCTTCTGTTTTTTCCCTATACACATTGGCCTGCTTGGAAATTTTCTGTGCCTCCTTGGGATCGTCCCAAAAATCTTCTTTCAGCATCAGTTTTTCCAATTTCCCGCATGATGATATCAAACCATCAATGTCAAAGCGTACCCCTCATTTTATCGATAGCGTCCCTGAGCTCAAACAGCTGTTGTTTATAATTGTCTAAATTAAGCATTTTAACACCTCATTATCTTCCACAACATCTTTTATATTTTTCACCGCTTCCGCAAGGACAGGGTTCATTTCTCCCTACCTTTTTCTTTCTGCGCACGGGAGCATTGCTCACTTTTTTTCTTCCGTGGCTTGCGTCCGTCGGTTCTACCGCCTGACTTTTTTCTACGACTGTTTCTTTTTCTATACTGAATAGATATTTGACAGTATCCTCCTGAATGCTGTTTGTCATCTCCCGGAACATATCATATCCTTCGATTTGGTATGCTCTTACAGGGTCCTCCTGGCCTATGGCCCTCAATCCGATACCCTGACGCAGTTGGTCCATAGCATCTATATGATCCATCCACTTTGCATCGACTACCTTGAGTAAAATTACCCTCTCAATTTCCCTCATACTTTCTTGTCCTATATCCGATTCTTTTTGCTCATATATATTGTTGGCCGAATTTATTATCTGTTCCTTCAGACCCTCGGGTGTCAGATTTTGAACATCATCGGGACTGAATATGTCCGAGGTTAAAAATATATTATTGAGATAGGTACTCAAACCGTCTAAATCCCAATCCTCCGGATATTCCACACCGGCAGTATATATATCCACTGCCCTTTCTATAATGTTTTCCACCAAGCCGAAAATATGATCCCTCATATTTTCACCTTTCAGCACCCTTCTTCTCTCTTTATATATAACCTCTCTCTGCTTATTCATAACATCGTCATATTGCAATACATGTTTACGTACGCTGAAGTTTCTTCCTTCAACTTTTTTCTGTGCATTTTCTATGGAATTTGTCAGGAGCCTGTGTTCAATAGCCTCGTCCTCGGCAAGCCCCATCCTCTCTACCAATTCAGACATACGGTCCCCGCCGAAGAGCCTCATCAGGTCGTCCTCCAGAGATATAAAAAATCTGCTGGAACCCGGGTCCCCCTGACGTCCCGCACGTCCTCTGAGCTGATTATCTATCCTTCGCGCCTCATGCCTTTCAGTACCTATTATATGCAATCCGCCCACTTGCTTTACTTCCTCATGTTCTCTGTCGGTCTCTATTTTTACTTCTGCATATACTTCCTCATATTCTTTTCTTGCGGCAATAGCTTCTTCATTTGTAATTTCACCGTGTCCCGTAATTTCGGATAAAATCTCATCGCTGTATCCCCGTTTTTTCATTTCCCTTTTAGCTAAGAATTCCGGGTTGCCTCCTAAAAGAATGTCCGTACCGCGGCCCGCCATGTTTGTGGCGATGGTAACCGAACCCTTACGCCCGGCCTGTGCAACTATCTCGGCTTCCCTCTCATGGTGCTTGGCGTTCAGGACCTCGTGCCGGATCCCTTTTCTTTTCAATGCCTTTGAGAGTTCCTCGGATTTCTCTATTGATATGGTACCAACCAAAACAGGTTGGCCTTTTTTATGCTTTTCCTCAACTTCCCCTACTATGGCATTAGTTTTCCCCTGTTCGGATTTATATACGGAATCCGATGAATCATCCCTTATTATGGGCATATTTGTATCAATTTCAACAACATCCATGTTGTAAATAGCTATAAACTCATCTTCCTCGGTCTTTGCCGTACCCGTCATACCCGCCAACTTATTATACATTCTGAAATAATTTTGGAATGTGATGGTTGCCAGGGTTTTGGACTCCCTCTGCACTTCCAGCCCTTCCTTCGCTTCTATAGCCTGGTGCAGCCCCTCGCTGTAACGGCGTCCGAACATAAGCCTGCCCGTAAAGTCGTCCACTATGACAATTTCTCCCTCTCTCACAACATAATCTATATCACGTTTCATCAGATTATGTGCTTTCAGTGCCTGATTGACATGATGCGATATTTCCATATTTGAAATATCCGAGAGATTTTCTATCCCGAAATGTTTTTCCACCTTTACAACACCATTTTCGGTCAAGCTGACCGCATTTGCCTTCTCGTCTATTGTAAAATCCGCCTCATTTTTTAAGGACCTTACAAATCTGTCTACAACAAAATACATTTCAGTGGATTTTTCACCCTGCCCCGAGATAATGAGAGGTGTCCTGGCCTCATCGATTAAAATACTGTCAACCTCATCCACAATTGCATAATTCAATTCTCTCTGAACCATATCCTCTAAATGAATTACCATATTGTCCCTCAGGTAGTCAAAACCGAATTCATTATTTGTTCCGTAAGTAACATCCGCATTATATGCCTTTCTTCTTTGTTCATTTGACATACCGTGGACAATTACCCCGACTGTCAGACCTAAAAATGTATATATTTTACCCATCCATTCCCGGTCCCTCTCGGCCAAATAATCGTTTACGGTTATGATATGAACACCCTTGCCCTCCAGTGCATTCAGATATACGGGCAAGGTAGCCACCAATGTTTTACCTTCTCCCGTCTTCATCTCCGCAATTCTCCCCTGATGCAGTATTATACCGCCGTAGAGCTGCACCCTGTAGTGCCTCATATCCAAAACCCTGTGCGCCACCTCCCGCACCGTGGCAAATGCTTCGGGTAATATATCTTCAAGGGTTTCCCCTTCCCCCAGTCTTTTTTTGAATTCTTCCGTCTTTCCTTTCAGTTGTTCATCGCTCAATTGTGTATATTCAGATTCCAAAGCCTCTATTCGGTCTACAGTTTTATCAAGTTTTTTGATTTCCCTGTTGCTGTAAGTACCGAAAATTCTTTCGAACAATCTTCTCAATGCGTCCACCCCTACATTTATATTATTAATATGTCCCAACATAATACTTTAACATTAATCTTTTCACATTACAATAATCAGGATTTCATTTCTTTGCTCTCATAGTTCAATGTTACGGTATTGGATGAATGGCGATTTTTACCGATTTGCATCACGCTCTGAACAAATATTAAAAGCCCTAATGATATAAGTATATCACCTATACTGAATATCTGTTTCAAAGGATAATATGCAGGAGTGGTAAATTTTTTGGCCAAATGAACTGAAAAGGAATGGGCATTGCCTATATCAATATAATTGGGCATAGCCCCTATCTCAAAAGATTGGAGCATGTTTTCGAATCCCATTTTTTCTAACAATACCGCATTTATAGGTATACTCCCCTTATTTAACGCAAGTGCAACAAAATTGGCAACAGCACCAATAAAGATAATCCATACGGATTTTCTCTCGAAATTAAAAAACAAAGCAATAAACAGCATAACATAAGACAGGGTATATAATATCATTTTGTTATTTATAGCCGTTTCGTTGCCTATGGAAACCAATATTGATGTGCCTAACTGCAAAATCAGGGCAAAAACCAATAAAAGTGAGGATCTGAATATAAAATTAGTCAGGTATCTTAGATTCCCCCCACGAATTCTCCCTATTATTATGCCCAAAATCAATCCCTCGAATATCATCCCATACACTCCTTTATCTTCCGCTGTCGGTAAATTTAAATCTTGTTCATCTTCCGCTGTCCTTACTTCCTGTTATTTTATCTTCCGCCGTCGACAAATTTGAACCCTAGTTATTTTCCACTATACTCTGTCTATAGATTCCCTAAACATTCCTTTTTTTCCTTCAAAATATATGAAATTTTAACAAAGTCCAAAATAACAGCAGGATGGTTTAAACCACCCTGCTATATCTATAATAATATCATATAATTTTATTTAATAATTAAAAAACAATTCACCCGATTGCCTACAAAGGCTGGAACCTCCTGACCTAATATTATTAAAAATACGGTTCTATTAAACCGTAGTGCCCGTCTTCCCGTTTATATACCACATTCACATCGCTGGTATCCGCGTCCATATATACAAAGAAATCATGGCCCAGAAGTTCCATCTGCATGACCGCCTCCTCGGGATCCATCGGTTTTATAGCAAATCTCTTGGTTCTGACGATTTTAGATTCTTCGGTTTCCTCCTTATCATCCCGGATATTTTCAAATCGAATTGTCTCATAGCCCCTATAACGATTTTCAAGCCTGCTTTTTTGCTTCCTGAATTGTCTCATCAGTTTACTGACTACACCATCAACAGATTTATACATGTCATCTGTAGATTCTTCTGCCCTTAAAATGGAGCCATTAAAAGGTATGGTTACTTCCATAATGTGTCTGTTCTTCTCAACTGTCAATGTAACCCATGCATCTAATTCCTCGTTAAAAAATCTGTCCAATTTTCCTAACTTAGATTTTATGGTGCTTTCCAATGCATCCGTAACATCGATGTTTCTCCCACTGATTATTGTCCTCATAAACCTCAGCTCCTTTCAATCTGCAAGGTATAAGCCAATGTCAAATGCTCTAAAACATACATCTTTATTAATATTCACTTGTTAGAAGTATAATATTTAATACTATGTACGTCTTATTACTAATTATTTTACCCATATATATCACTTAACAAACTAAAATCAACATTTTCCCTTGATAAAATAGAAATATATGACTGTTCCGGGACTGTTTATTCTATTATGTTACATAAAACACGGTTTCCACACTTATATTGTGGATAAGAATGCTGTATGTGGATATGTATACAGTATAATTGTGGATAATGTGGGTAACTCTGTTGATAACCTGCTTTCAAACGGTATAGCGTTGTGAACAGTGTGTGAACAATTTTGTATAACTTATTTCCATAGGCAATTTGAGTATATTCTACATGTTTTTAAATGTTGATATGTTGATATGTTTTTTCTTTGTTTTTGTATAATGCCCTGTATTTGGATAAGTTATCATAATTTAACCAAAAAAAGCCCCGAAATAAATTCGGGACTTTTCAGACAATATATTTAGAAGTACATTAAGGCTGACCTGATTTTTTCCCCCACACTCGCCTGCCGGAGGGTTCGCTCCGAAATCTCTTCACTACTACCCCTCTCGGATTTATTTATCCGGCAGGGCTTACATCTAATCCGCACCATGCTCAGCGGTATATTACCGCCTTACGTGGGTCCTTTCGCCTGCGGCTGGCATGGACTTTCAATCACAGACCTCTTAATGTACTTAATTAAGTATAACTAATTTCCTATTTTATATCAAGAAATTCGGACGGTTTAGAATGATTATATATTAAATATGTTAATTATATGTTTTTTTTGCATTTAATGATAGACTATATATGTAGGCTATAGAATTTTTAAAGGAGTGATTTTATGAATACCCAAGATAAAAAACAGGAAGAAGTAGCAAAAGATTACTTTTTGTACAACGGTGACGTTCTTTCAAGTGAAAAGTTTAACATTAATAAAATAACTGTTTATCCATCGGTCTATGAGGTAATAAGGATAATAGACGGTGTGCCGC
>CAYOQX010000099.1:0-1701 GCA_964406195.1 uncultured Alkaliphilus sp.
CTTCACGCTGTTTTAGAAAGTTAACCAATGCCAATAAAAATATATCCCTGCTATAGGGTGGAGTGTCTGTATCATAGGAATCGAAAACCCCTAATCGATCCAGGTTCATCAGAAAATCGATCTTCTCCTGCTCAAATTTAATCCTATAATTTTTTTGTGGCTGTTTCCCGATGCCTTGCTCCAACCCCGAAAGTTGCAAATCCATTATATAATCCTTTAACCCATTAATCAACTCTTCCCTCTTAGCCGCTGCATTATTCATTAATAGGTAAATTGTTCTGAGCAATAAAAGCCCTGCCAATATTACCTGCGGATGCCTGTTTGTATAAATTATATTTTTGCATGCCTCTTCCTGTACTGCAGCAAAATTTTCGTTTACCAAAGCTATTGGAATAATTCTGGAGAATGCCTCCCCTCTTTTATCCTTCCAATAGAAATCACTTGCATAGTAATCTTTACCCAGGGCCAATTTATTCATATAGTTTGAAGGTGTTCCGCATCTATAATTTAATTTCCTCCGCCATCCTCGTATAATCTATCAGAACCCGATTTTTTTCCTTCTTATCAACAAAGCACTTACAATTAATCAGGGTAAGCTGTGTGATATAGCTCCACTGCCCCTTTTGCATTTCCAATTTCAAGTCTCGGCTATATGGATAAATAAAAGACTGCAATCGAACATTTTTATCACTATTTTCTTTTAGAAACCCCAAAGCATCCCCATATGCCATATATGTGAGTACATTAATATTTTCCCTGTTATTTCCCAAAACTTATACCCCCCGGGCGATATTTGCAAACCATGGACTACATTCTTTCCGGTGCCTGAATACCTAACAACCCAAGCCCTATATTTAAAACCTGCTTAACCGCAAATACTACGGCCAATCTTGCCCTTTTCAGTTCCTCATCTTCTACCAATATTGGACACTCATGATAAAAACGGTTAAATACCTGCGCCGTATCAATAATATGCCTTGTAATAATGGATGGTTCATTCTTCCTTTGTGCATCCATAATGCTTTCCGGGAACTGTTGAATCTGTCTCAACACATCAAGTGTTATATCATCTGTCAACAATTTGGGTTTAAAATCATTATCTATTTCGGTTCCGGCCTTCCTCAATACGCTGACAGCCCTCGTATGGGCATATTGAACATATGGGCCGGTTTCTCCTTCAAAATTTAAAATTTTATCCCATGTAAAAGTATAGTCCTTTGTCCTGTTGTTGGATAATTCTTCAAATATTACAGCCCCTATACCCACCTGTTCAGCTACTTCATCAAGATTTTCAATATCCGGATTTTTTTCATTTATAATGTTCCTTGTTTGTTCCACAGCCTTGTTTAACACATCTTCCAAAAACACAACCCTGCCTTCTCTGGTGGACATGGTTCCGTCCTCCAGACTAACCATTCCAAAAGGCACATGAATGCAATCTTTTTCCCATTTCAGACCCATAAGATGCAGTATCTTTTTCAATTGTCGGAAATGGAGGTTTTGTTGAGAACCCACAACATATATATTTTTATAAAAATCGTAGGTCTCTTTCCGATATATTGCCGCAGCCAGATCCCTAGTAATATATAATGTGGAGCCATCCCCTTTTCTAATTAAAGCAGGCGGCATTCCAAAAGAATCCAGGTTTACTATGTCCGCCCCTTCAGATTTCTCCATAATTCCCTTTTCCTCCATAGCCCT
>CAYOQX010000099.1:1711-6408 GCA_964406195.1 uncultured Alkaliphilus sp.
CACCTGTAATAGAGTCAAAGGTAATATCTAACATATCATAAACCCTATTAAATTCCTCCATGCTGACCTCTCTAAACCACTCCCAGAGTTTAATGGCTTCCGCATCCCCATTTTCCAATTTTTTAAACCATTGTCTGCCTTCATCTTCCAACTCCGGTTTAGTTTCGGCCTCCTCATGAAATTTAATATATAAATCAAGCAAGGTTGGTATTGGATTTTCTTTTACCTCTTTTTCATTTCCCCAATTTTTATAGGCTACAATCAGCTTTCCAAATTGTGTACCATAATCACCAAGATGATTGATCGCGATAGTGTTGTATCCTAAAAATTTATATATCTTATACAAGGAATTTCCTATTACTGTTGTTCTGACATGTCCTATATGAAAAGGTTTAGCTATGTTAGGTGATGAAAATTCCACAATTACATTTTTTCCGTTACCTACCGAACTGCTTCCGTAGGTTTCTCTCTTTAGCAATACTTCTTCAAGCACAGCATCTGCAAAATGCTCTTTGTCTATAAAAAAATTCAAATACCCTCCAGAAGTCTCAACTCTGTCTATAAAATCATGTTCACCCAGATTCTCAGCTATATCGTCGGCTATAATGTCCGGAGCCTTCCTGAATATTTTCGCCAATCTAAAGCAAGGTAGGGCAAAGTCTCCCATATCGGTATTTGGGGGTATTTCTATTACCTCCAGGATTTCATCCTCTATAAGCTGCGGAATATTTTCACCCAACACTTTGCTTAGTTTTTTCTTGAAATCTATCATTAAATATCCTCCTTTGGTTTTTCCTTATCTATCTTATCTATAATAAAGAAAGAATCTTCATCATTATAAACCTCTATCCCTTCCGATTTCAGTAAAGCCGCCGTCACACCGTCCCCCTCAGTTAGGGTACCGTCAAATTTTCCATTATAGATTTTCCCTACACCACAGGAAGGACTTTTGGACCTCAGAATTGCTTTTGTTGTACCTAGAATTTTTGCCAGTTTTAAAACCTCGTAGGCCCCCTTTATAAATTCTTCTGTTACATCCTTGCCTTCTCTGTTTATTACTGTGGCCTTGCCATTCAGTACGTCTTGTCCATCCCCGCCTTCGATTTCCGCTGAGGGGCGGGGCGTAGGAAGTCCTCCCAATTGTTCCGGACAAATCGGAATAATTCTTTTGTTTTTAAGGTGTTTGCTTATCCTATCTTTAAAATTATTTTTTCCGTTATATTTGCAATTAACGCCAAGCAAACAGGCACTGATTAATATCATAATAATCACCTATTCCCAATACATCCTACTCCATTGTATTAAATAAATAAACAATCTGAATATCTTCAAAATGCAATACAGCCATCCTATTTAAGATATACGATGGTTACACCCTCTCCACCTTCACCGTAGGCACCCTCTCTGTATTTTCTTATATGTTTATGTTTTTTAAACATTTGTTTGAGTCCTGCACTTAAAACTCCTGTACCTACACCATGGATTATTGTTACATGAGTCAAACCTGCAATATAGCTGTCGTCCAGATATTTATCAACTTCCAACATCGCTTCCTCAAGGTTATGTCCTCTCACATCGATCTCCGTACTTATATTTTGTGCTTTGGACTTGAATATTTCACCTGCACCGGTTTTTTCAGGTTCATCTTCAGCCTCAACTCTCTCTAAGTTTGATATATTCATGTTGACCTTCATAATACCTACCTGTATTTGAACATTGCCGTCCTCATCTTCAGGCGAAATAACATGGCCCGTTTGATCAAGCGATAATACCTTTACCATTTCCCCCGCCTCCAAATTTTCAGGTGGTTCTTTACTGGTTTTCATTACCAGCCTTTCCACCATACTGTCTGAAAACTTGTCCATTTTTTCTGAAAGACCTCTTCGGGCTTCTTCAATTTTTTTATTCATCTCTTTTTCTTCTAATTCAGCCCTGAGTGTCCTCAGGTTATCTATAACACGATCTGATTCTTTTTTTGCCTGTTTGGTTATTCTATATGCTTCTCTCCTGGCGTCCCTAATGATCCTATCCTTGTGCGATTGCAGTTTTTCAGTTTTCCGTTCGTATTCCTCTTTTAATTTTTCGGTTTTCATTTTAAGCCTTGCAGTCTCCAGTCTTTCCTTTTCTACAACAGACCTGCTCTCTTCAATATTTTGTAGTACATCCTCAAAGTGGACAGTTTCTCTGGATAGCAAAGACTTTGATTTATTGATCAAAAAATCCGGCAACCCCAGTTTTTTCGAAATTTCAAACGCATTAGATTTTCCCGGCAGCCCTATCAGCAGTTTAAAAGTTGGACTCAATGTTTTTACATCGAATTCGACAGAAGCATTTTCAACCCCTTCATTTGACAGCGCATATTGTTTCAATTCGCTATAATGGGTAGTCGCAACTGCAGTTGCGCCTATTTTTTTTAAATGACCTAAAATAGCCATAGCTAGGGCAGCACCCTCTGTAGGGTCCGTGCCGGCACCAAGTTCATCAAGGAGTACCAATGATTCGGATGTTACATTGTTCATAATATCAACTATATTAGTCATATGAGACGAAAAAGTGCTCAGACTTTGTTCTATACTCTGTTCATCCCCGATATCCGCAAAAATTTCATTAAATACAGCCAGTTCGGTTCCATACCCGGCAGGAACATGCAAACCACTCTGTGCCATTAATGTCAACAGACCTAATGTTTTTAATGCAACGGTTTTTCCACCCGTGTTAGGCCCTGTAATCACTAATATATGAAAATCGTATCCTATCCAAATATCATTCGGCACCACCTTTTCGACATCCAATAGAGGGTGTACAGCATCTTTAATCATTATTTTACCGTCTGTATTTAATCCAGGTTCGACAGCCTCCATTTCAAGGGAAAGTTTGCCTTTAGCAAAAATAAAGTCCAATTTTTCCAAAACAGTTTGATTAAATTCTATATCATCAGCTCTTTCGGAAATCATCGCAGAAATTTCCATCAAAATTCTTTCTATTTCCGTCCTTTCCTCAATTTTTAATTCCCTTACTTCATTATTAAGCTCTACAACAGACATAGGTTCAATAAATAAGGTGGCCCCACTGGATGACCTGTCATGTGTTAACCCGGGTATACTGGCTCTGTATTCCTGTTTTACGGGGACTACATAACGATCCTGCCTTATGGTAATTATAGCATCCTGTAAATATTTTTGATTGGCAGACGAAGTTATAATTCCATTCAATTTATTTCTAATAGAATCATTTTTTGAAATAATTTGTCTGCGTATACGCCTTAATTCGGTACTTGCATTATCGGATATTTCCGTTTCATTAACTATGCATGAATCTATTTTGTCTTCTATTTTTCTCAAGGGGACAAGGTCATGGATTAATCCCTGAATTATAGTATGTGTTTTCTCAATTTCTTTTTCCTTAAAAAAATTTTTCAATCTCCTGGTTACTGTTAATGTATCTTTTAACCGTAACAGTTGGGCCGGATCCAAATATGAACCAATTTCTGTTCTTTTGATGTATTGTGAAACATCATTAATTCCACCCAGGGGTATATTATCGTATTTTATTAATATACTTTGTGCTTCACTGGTCTCCTGTTGCAACTGTTTGATAGTTTCAAAACCTGAAATCGGTTTTAAACTCCTTGCTATCTTTTTTCCCAAAGTAGAAGCACATTTTTTTTCAAGCATGTTTGTTATTTTTGTGTATTCTAAAACTCTTAAACTTCTTTCATTCATTGAAATCACCCCGTTTTTTACACAAACCCTATTTATCCTGTGGTACCATATATCCGGCTCCAATCAGTTTTTAAAGCGTAGAATGAGTTCCCGCCACATAGCCTGATGACCAGGCCCACTGCAAATTAAACCCTCCACAATCCCCGTCCACATCCAATAATTCACCGGCAAAATATACACCGGGTACAATTTTGGATTCCAATGTATTTGAACAGATATCTTCTAAATCCACACCTCCTGCTGTAACCTGAGAATGCATCCAGGATTGGGAACCTGTAACCTCAAACCTCCAACATTTTAAAAGTTTTGTAATCTGTCCTATTTCGTTGTCGGACACTTCGGAACAAGTTCTGTCTATACTATATATGTCAGATTCCTTTAACACTATGGGAATAAGCCTTTTATTAATTAAACCAACAAAGCTGAAGTCCAAGGGCCTGTCATATTGATAGGAAAATCTCAGGTTTATTAAATCCAACAGTTCTTCTTGGCTATAATTTGGAAACATATCAATCTCTATTATAGGTTGTTTGTTATTTTCTAGCATTTCCACCGCTTTTCTACTAAGTTGCAAAATCGGGGGACCTGAAATACCGTAATCCGTGAACAGTATCTCCCCCTTCTCTTTCCTCAACACACATCCGTCTACCTCTATAGAAACCGCACCATCGAATTTCACCCCTTTTATGGCCCTTAAAAAAGAGGCTTTTAACCTCAGTTGAACCAGAGCGGGAAATGGTTTAATTATATTATGTCCCAACTGCTTGGCCAATTTATATCCGCTGCCATTCGACCCTAAATTAGGACTTGACTTTCCCCCGGTAGTTATTATTAACTTATCGGTTATGTTTTCTACCCCTTTATTATCTATTATTATAAATTTGTCCCCACGTCTGTTTATTTTTTCTATTTCCTTTTCACATATTACTTTTACACCAAGTTTTTTTAATTCATATCTTAAAACATCCAAAACAC
>CAYOQX010000100.1:0-6376 GCA_964406195.1 uncultured Alkaliphilus sp.
AAAACGTGTAGACTACTCCGGGCGTTCGGTTATAGTTATAGGGCCCGAATTGAAATTCTATCAATGCGGACTGCCTAAAAAAATGGCATTGGAACTGTTCAAGCCCTTCGTTATGAAGAAACTGGTTGAAGATGAGCATGCCCACAACATTAAGAGTGCAAAGAGGATGGTAGAGAGAGTAAAACCGGAGGTTTGGGACGTTCTCGAAGAAGTAATAAGTGAACACCCGGTACTTCTAAACCGTGCTCCTACACTGCACAGATTGGGTATTCAGGCATTTGAGCCTGTGTTGGTGGAAGGAAAAGCCATCAATCTTCATCCCCTGGTTTGTACGGCGTATAATGCGGACTTCGACGGTGACCAAATGGCTGTTCACGTGCCCCTGTCGGTAGAGGCACAGGCGGAAGCAAGATTTCTGATGCTGTCCACCAATAACATTTTGGCACCTAAGGACGGAGAACCGATTACCACTCCTACACAGGACATGGTGTTGGGGGCCTACTATCTGACCGTTGAATTGGACAATGTAAAGGGCGAAGGCATGATATTCAAGGATTACGAAGAAATGCTGATGGCATATATCAATGACGAGGTTGCTTTACACGCCAGGGTAAAGGTCAGAAGGAAAACAAGTAAAGAAGACAGAGGAAAACTGATCGAAAGCACGGTTGGAAGGTTCATATTTAATGAACATATTCCTCAGGACCTGGGATTTGTAGACAGGACAAAGGATCCGTACTCATTAGAAGTGGACTTCCTATGCGACAAAAGCGCATTGGGAAGGGTTATAGAGAGATGTTTCAGAAAACACAGAAACACAACCACATCTATAATGCTGGATCATATTAAACAGATTGGATTCAGATATGCCACCCGCGGTGCTATTACAATAGCGGTTGGAGATATGGAAGTTCCCAAGGAAAAAGCGGAATTGATATCCCGGGCGGAAGAAAAGGTAGACAAATACGAAAAAGCCTTTAGAAGAGGGCTGATTTCGGACGGGGAAAGATATGATAAAGTTATCGAAACCTGGAATAAGACTACGGAAGACGTAACGGATGCGCTGATATCGGGTCTGGACCCTATGAATGACATGTTTATAATGGCGCAATCAGGTGCCAGGGGCAGTAAAAACCAGATTCGTCAGCTCGGCGGAATGCGCGGACTGATGGCAAACGCTGCGGGAAGAACCCTTGAACTCCCGATTAAAGCTAATTTCCGTGAGGGACTTACAGTACTGGAGTACTTTGTTTCCACCCACGGTGCCAGGAAGGGACTGGCGGACACGGCCCTGCGTACTGCGGACTCCGGATACCTTACAAGAAGGCTGGTTGATGTAAGCCAGGACGTAATAATAAGGGAAGAGGACTGCGGAACTGCAAGGGGCAGTATGGTGGAAGCCTTTAAAGACGGAAATGAAATAATAGAGGAATTATACGACCGTATAGTAGGAAGATATGCATCGGAGAGTGTAGTTAATCCTGAAACCGGAGAAATAGTTGTCCCGGCCGGTGAGATGATATCGGAGGACATGGCGGAAGAAATTACCGGGCTCGGTATTGAAAAGGTCTATATACGTTCCACGCTTCATTGCAACACGCGGCACGGAATTTGTGCAAAATGCTACGGCAGAAACTTGGCCACCGGAGAACCTGTCAAGGTTGGGGAAGCGGTAGGTATTATAGCCGCACAATCCATAGGTGAGCCGGGTACCCAGCTTACAATGCGTACATTCCATACCGGAGGGGTTGCGGGTGCGGACATTACCCAAGGTCTTCCGAGGGTTGAGGAACTGTTTGAGGCCAGAAAACCCAAGGGATTGGCTATCATCAGTGAAATCGCAGGAACCGTAAGCATATCGGACACCAAGAAAAAGCGGGAAGTTACAATCACGGATGATGATGGAGACAAAACCACCTATGCCATTCCTTACGGCTCGAGACTGAAGGTGCAGCATGGGGATGTCCTGGATATCGGTGACGAGATTACCGAAGGTTCGGTGAACCCTCACGATATCCTGAGAATTAAGGGTGTTGAAGGAGTACAGAACTATATAATCAGAGAAGTACAAAGGGTGTACAAACTTCAAGGTGTTGACATCAATGACAAACACATAGAAGTGATTGTACGGCAGATGCTCAACAAGGTTAAAATAAAAGACTCCGGTGATACGGACATGTTGCCGGGCAGCCTTATTTCCGTATCCAAATATGAAGAAGAGAATGCGGAAGTAATCGCCGACGGCGGAGAACCTGCAGAGGCGGTCCCCACATTGCTGGGAATTACAAAGGCATCCCTTGCGACTGAATCTTTCCTGTCAGCCGCTTCATTCCAAGAAACTACAAGGGTACTGACGGAAGCGTCGATAAAAGGGAAAGAAGACCATCTGCTCGGGCTTAAGGAAAATGTAATAATCGGTAAATTGATACCTGCGGGAACCGGTATGAAAAAATATAAATCCATTGAACCCGACATGGAAAAAATTGAAGATGAAGTAGAAGATGTAATACTTGACGAGGCAATACAAAAAGATTTAATTTTCAAATAATTATAGTTGACACCTATTTTAACAAATGTTAGAATGTTAAGGTGTGTTAATCATAAAGTTGACTTTTTTATAGTTTGGGAGATGGACCCATCTCCCAGGTATTTAAAAAGGGAGGATACTTTATTATGTTGGAAAATTTATTGAACCAAAACAAAGTTACAGGAATAAAGGAGACTACAAAAGCACTCAGTCAGAATGAGGTTAAAACCTTGTTTTTGGCGAAAGATGCGGAAAACCATTTGGTTCAACATTTAGAGCAGATTGCAAAGGAAAAAAATATTGAAATAGTTTATGCAGATTCAATGATAGATTTGGGAAAAGCTTGCGGTATAGAGGTTGGTGCGGCCGCAGCCGCGACTGTAGCCTAACCCGATTTGCATCGCAAGGGCACACCTGTTATAAACCTGAATCAGGGTGGCCATAACCAAGGAGACAATATGTATCAGAAGTCAGCAGTTGGGTACCAAAATATAAAAATTTAAAGGAGGTGTAATAGGTGCCAACAATTAATCAATTAGTACGTCGTGGAAGAAAGAGGGAAACTCGTACTTCTGCAGCTCCTGCGTTACAAAAAGGAATGAACTCTCTGAAAAAAAGGGCAACTGATATGAACTCGCCGCAAAAAAGAGGGGTCTGTGTTGCAGTTTATACCGTTACACCCAAGAAGCCGAATTCAGCATTGAGGAAGGTGGCCAGGGTGAGACTTACAAACGGTCTTGTAGTATCCGCATACATTCCGGGAATCGGACACAACCTGCAGGAACACAGCGTTGTTCTTATCAGGGGTGGAAGAATAAAGGACTTACCGGGAGTGAGATATCACATAGTCAGAGGTGCGTTAGATACAGCCGGAGTAGCTGATAGAAGGCAGTCAAGATCCAAATATGGTGCTAAAAGACCCAGAGAGGCCTAAGACGGGATAATGTAAAACCCTGATAGGCCCGGCAGTATGGCAGCCTGCCGGCTGCCGGCTATTGTCAGCAACTTTATTTGTTATAAGGAGGGAAGGGAGATGTCAAGAAAAGGAAGGGCACCAAAAAGAGATGTAATGCCGGATCCGATATACGGCAGTAAGACGGTTACAAAACTGATCAATAATGTTATGTTGGATGGTAAAAGAGGTACTGCACAAGATATTGTGTACAGTGCATTTGAATCGATAAATGAAGAAACAGGACAGGACGCATTGGAAGTATTTGAAAAAGCGATGAACAATATTATGCCTGTGCTGGAGGTTAAACTCAGACGTGTTGGCGGTGCCAACTACCAAGTACCAATAGAAGTAAGACCTGAAAGAAGAGAAACATTAGCGCTCAGATGGTTGGTAAGCTATGCCAGAAACAGAGGCGAAAAGACCATGATCGAGAGGCTGTCCAAGGAAATTTTAGATGCATCGAATAATATGGGTGCAACTGTAGGAAGAAAAGAAGAGACACATAAAATGGCTGAAGCTAATAAGGCTTTTGCACATTACAGATGGTAAGGAATGCTTTGGAGCATTTTTGCACATCAATATAGTAGACTGGTAGATTGTAGATCTGCATGAAAGGAGGATTACTGTGTCAAGAAAATTTCCATTAGAGAAAACAAGAAATATTGGTATAATGGCACATATAGACGCTGGGAAAACCACAACTTCAGAAAGAATCCTATTCTATGCAGGTAAGATTCATAAAGTAGGAGAAACACATGATGGCGGATCTCAGATGGACTGGATGGAACAGGAAAAAGAAAGAGGGATTTCAATAACCTCTGCGGCTACTACATGTACTTGGGACGACCACAAAATTAACATTATTGACACACCAGGCCACGTGGACTTCACCGTGGAAGTGGAACGTTCGCTTAGAATACTCGATGGTGCCGTAGCATTATTCTGCGCAAAAGGCGGTGTAGAGCCCCAATCTGAAACGGTTTGGAGACAATCCGATAAGTATGAAGTACCGAGAATTGCATTTATTAACAAGATGGATATAATGGGTGCGGATTTCTTTCAAGCTGTGGAGATGATGAGAGAAAGACTGGGGAGCAACGCAGTACCTATACAACTGCCTATAGGCAAAGAGGATACATTCGAGGGTATTGTTGACCTGGTCAAAATGCAAGCGGTATTTTATCTGGATGACATAGGGCAGGAGATGGAGGTCAGAGACATCCCGGAGGACATGAAAGAACTGGCTGCCGAGCACAGGGAAAAAATGCTTGAGGCAGTGGCCGAAACAGAAGAAGAACTGATGATAAAATACTTGGAAGGTGAAGAATTAACAGAAGAAGAAATTGTAAGAGGTATTAGAAATGCAACAGTAGATGTTCAAATTACGCCTGTACTGTGTGGTTCCTCCTATAAAAACAAAGGTGTGCAATTGCTTCTGGATGCTATAGTGGCGTATATGCCGTCACCACTGGACATTCCTGCTATCACGGGTATAGAAATGGGTTCAGAGGACAAAGAAGTGGAAAGACATGCTGATGATGATCCGTTTTCTGCACTGGCTTTCAAAATCATGACAGATCCTTATGTAGGTAAATTGGCGTTTTTTAGAGTGTATTCCGGAAAACTTGAATCCGGTTCATATATACTGAATTCGACAAAGGACAAAAGGGAAAGAATAGGACGTATTCTTCAAATGCATGCCAACACCAGGGAAGAAACCGACACCGTATATGCGGGAGACATTGCGGCAGCTGTAGGGCTTAGAGGCACAAGCACCGGGGACACACTGTCCGATGCGGAAGATGCCGTCATACTGGAATCAATAACATTTCCGGAGCCCGTTATTCATGTTGCCATAGAGCCGAAGACAAAGGCGGCACAGGAAAAGATGGGTGAGGCCCTGCAAAAACTTGCAGAGGAAGACCCGACATTTAAGACATATACGGACCCGGAAACAGGACAAATAATTATAGCGGGTATGGGAGAGCTTCATTTGGAAATAATTGTAGATAGGCTGCTGAGAGAATTCAAGGTCGAAGCAAATGTAGGCAGACCGCAGGTTGCATATAAAGAAACAATAACCGAAGAAGTAGAGGTTGAATCCAGATATGCACGTCAAAGCGGTGGACGCGGACAATACGGTCATGTTAAAATTCGTCTGACACCTCAGGAGCCCGGAAAAGGCTATGAGTTTGTCAATAGTATTGTAGGCGGTTCCGTTCCGAATGAATTTATTCCGGCTGTCGACACAGGTATACAGGAAGCAATGAACAGCGGTGTTCTCGGAGGATATAATGTTGTTGATTTAAAGGTTGAACTTTATGACGGTTCATACCACGAGGTTGACTCATCCGAAACCGCATTTAAAATTGCCGGATCTATGGCATTCAGGGACGGTGTAAGAAAAGCAAAACCGGTGTTATTAGAACCATACATGAGGGTTGAAGTTACAACACCTGAAGACTATATGGGGGATGTCATTGGGGATCTTCAGTCAAGGCGCGGTAAAATCGAGGGAATGGAATCAAGACCCGGCAGGGTACAGGTTATTAAATCATTCATTCCGCTGGCTGAAATGTTCGGTTATGCCACGGACCTTCGTTCCAAAACTCAGGGACGTGCAACATATTCAATGCATTTCGACCGTTTTGAGGTTGTACCGGCAAACATTACTGAGGAGATAATTGCCAATTAATAAAACTATCGGGCAAGAAAATATATCTACAATAGAATAGCAGAAAGTATTTTTGCTGTTTTAAATATAAATAATTTCTAAACTATATACTTTAAGGAGGATTTACAATGGCTAGAGAAAAATTTGAAAGAACAAAACCGCATATTAATCTCGGAACAATAGGTCACGTAGACCACGGTAAGACAACACTTACGGCGGC
>CAYOQX010000101.1:0-6335 GCA_964406195.1 uncultured Alkaliphilus sp.
GTAGTATCTTCTCCAACGCGGTTGGCAACAATTTGAATGGTTCCGTTTTCCAAAATTGTACCTGCATAAACCTTGGAATCTACCTCTTTACCTGCCGGAATAGGCTCACCAGTAATACTTGCTTCATTAATATGGCCCTCCCCTTTCAAAACGGTGCCGTCAACAGGTACCTTTGCACCTGTCTTAACAAGCAAGATATCACCCACATCAACTTCATCTACATCAATTTCTTCAAACTCCCCATTTTCCATCTGTTTCAAAGCATTTTCCGGTGCCATTTCGGTTAATTCTTTAATTGCCGAACGGGTTTTGTCAAGTGTGCGCTGTTCGAGGTAGGCACCAAATAAAAATAGAAACGTAACAATAGCCGATTCCTCAATGTTTTTAATCAAAAATGCCCCAACAACCGCAACAATAACCAAAACATCAATACTGACAACCCTGACCCTTAATGCCTGATACGCCTGAATTGCAATAGGCGCAGCTCCTAAAACGGAAGCAATAATTAACGTCCAGTTAAAAATATTTGTATTATCCCCAAAGCCCAATTTACTAATAAATGCAATTGCAATCAGTATTCCACTAAGTATTATTATATGATTTTTCTTACTCAATATAAATCTCTGCAATTTTATTGCCTCCTTTTCTATGACTGTCCGGCCCTATATACTCTTTACCCATATTATACCCCTTTACCATATAAATTTCCCTTGATAACCGATAAAGCCATAATAACATTTAATACAATGGCTGTGCCGCCAACCTGAAAGCTCCTTGACATTAACCAATATTTAAAGTATCATATAATCTAACAACAATCAATACTTACCCTGTTAGGTGAGATTCCTGCATAGGATATATGCTGCTGCCCAGAAATGTCCAGAGACGCCAATGGGTCAACAGGTACTGCCGAAATAAGGCTTTACTTAATGTAGCTGGAATTATCCAAAGCCGTGCAGAGTCAAAACTCAACGAGTGAAGGGAATATTTTATTGCCTTTTTTAGACTCTTCTTTCGTTGAGGGGTCTTTATTTTTTTGGGAGGTATACAAAATGAAGTCTAAAACAAAAAACGTATCAAGAGCAAGGAGTAATAATCCTGCAAAGTTAATAGAAAATCTATTTAAGATATCCGGACAAAGCGTAAATGAGGTTTTACAAGGTCTCAGTACAGATACAAAAGGCTTAAGTCAGGAAGAGGCTGAAAATCGTCTTGAATTACACGGCCAAAACATAATAGCCACCGAAAAACCCGAACCGTGGTATGTTCAGTTGGCAAAAACCTTCTTGGATCCGTTCATTCTGGTACTTTTGGGACTTGGCATTGTTTCATTTTCCACTGATGTACTTATGGCAGCGCCGGAAGAAAAAAGTTATGAGGCAATAATTGTAATATCGATCATGGTAACCATCAGTGTGCTGCTTAAATTTTCACAGGAATACCGTTCAAATAAGTCGGCCGAACAGTTAAAGGCTTTAGTTAACACTACCACTGCCGTAGTGCGAAGCGACGCGGGCAAATATGAGATAGACATGAGGCAAATTGTACCCGGTGACATCATCCACCTGGCGGCCGGTGATATGATACCTGCAGATATGAGATTAATATCGGTTAAGGATTTGTTTATAAGTCAATCCGCTCTAACCGGCGAATCTCTCCCTGTAGAAAAGCATGCAGAGAAACAAACCAACAGCGAGGATGAGGAAACAAGGGGTATAACAGATATCGAAAACATCTGTTTTCTCGGCACAAATATAGTAAGCGGCACCGCACAGGGAGTAGTTGTAGCTACCGGCGATAATACCTATTTTGGCTCTATGGCAAGATCCTTGGTAGGAGAACGGGCTCAGACCAGTTTTGATAGGGGTGTCAAAAGCGTAACTCGGCTTCTCATAAGATTTATGATGGTGATGGTTCCAATCGTATTTCTGGTTAATGGAATCACTAAGGGTGATTGGTTACAAGCTCTGTTATTCGCAATTTCCATTGCCGTAGGGCTCACACCTGAAATGCTGCCTATGGTAGTCACAAGCAATCTTGCCAAAGGGGCCCTGACCATGGCCAAAAAGAAAACTATAGTAAAACATCTCAGTGCCATCCAAAATTTCGGTGCCATAGACATTTTATGTACCGATAAAACCGGAACCCTTACACTGGATAAAATAGTATTGGAAAGATATCTTGACGTTCATGGGAATGAGGATACCAGAGTATTGAGACATGCTTACCTGAATAGCTATTTTCAAACAGGGCTAAAAAATCTCATGGATATAGCTGTAATAAACTTTGGAAAAGAACAGGGTTTAGGACATTTGGATGAAATATACACCAAAGTAGATGAAATTCCCTTTGATTTTAACCGAAGAAGGATGTCAGTTATTTTGGAGGACCCAAGCAAAAAGCGACAATTAATTACAAAAGGTGCAGTTGAGGAAATGCTGTCCATTTGCAGTCATGCTGAATATAGGGGGAAGGTTATACCCCTAACGGACCATATAAAGCATAAAATAGAACAGACCACAGAAAGTCTGAATCGGGAAGGCATGAGGGTTATTGCAGTGGCACAGAAAAACTATATTCCCTATGACAGAGAATTTGGCGTAGAAGATGAAAAAGATATGGTGCTTATGGGCTACATTGGATTTTTAGACCCACCAAAAGATACAGCAGCAGATGCTATCAAAGCATTAAATGAACACGGGGTAGAAGTGAAAATTTTGACAGGTGATAACGAATTCGTAACCAAAACCATATGTAGACAAGTAGGCCTTCCTGTAGAACATATATTATTGGGACACGAACTGGAGAATATGACTAACGAACAGCTGGCATTCGAGGCTAAAAGAACAACAATATTTGCTAAATTGTCACCTCTGCAAAAATCCAGGATAATAAGAATACTCCAATATCAGGGACATACGGTAGGACACATGGGGGACGGTATAAATGATGCGGCGGCCCTCAGAGAATCCGATATAGGAATATCAGTGGATACAGGGGTGGATATTGCCAAGGAATCTGCAGATATTATACTTCTGGAGAAGGATTTGATGGTCCTGGAAAATGGTATACTTGAAGGACGAAAAATCTTCGGTAATATAATAAAATATATCAAAATGACGGTAAGCTCTAATTTCGGTAATGTATTCAGTGTACTGGCAGCCAGTGCATTTCTACCATTTCTTCCTATGCTGCCCGTACATCTTTTGATACAAAATCTGTTGTATGATATATCCCAAATTGCTATTCCTTGGGACAATATGGATGAGGAGTACTTGGAGGCCCCCCGCCAGTGGGATTCAGACAGCCTACGAAAATTCACCATATATATCGGACCTATCAGTTCCATATTTGATATTATCACCTTTGTTGTAATGTGGTTTGTATTCAAAGCAAACACTCCGGCAACCCAAGGTTTGTTCCACTCAGGATGGTTTATAGTCGGACTTATTACCCAAACACTTGTAGTTCATATGTTAAGAACCGAGACAATTCCCTTTATACAGAGCAGAGCAACTACACCGGTGATGATGATGACGGGAATTATCATAGCAATTGGTGCATATGTTCCATTCTCGTTCTTTGGTGCATCCATAGGTTTTGAACCACTGCCTTTTGCTTATTTTCCATGGATGCTCGGAATTGTATTGTCCTATTGCATCCTGACACAACTTGTAAAGATGTGGTACATTAAGAAATTTGATGAATGGCTATAACAACTTAAAACAGATATTAAAAAAACCAACCCGAAGGTTGGTTTTTTTACTCTGAATTATCGGTTCATTAGGCGGAATCGGTTTCATTTTCCTCTTCCTTGCGCACCAATGCCCCATTAGGCTCCGGCAATTCTTCCACCTTTATCCGATTTGTTTTGCAGAAATACTCAAAAAATTGTTGTACATGCTCTTGTTCTTCGGATCCTTCTCTCAGTGCAATAATATCCCGCAGAATTTGAGCCATCCATATATTATCAAAATAACGGTGTCTTCCGGTATTCCAAGTCATCCTGTGTGGATATCTTTTGTTGACATAATAGTTCCAGAAAAGCATTTTCTCCGTTTCCCGCTCTGTAAGACGAAGTCTATATTTTGGATGGGAAGGAATGTATCCGTCTGTACACAGCTTATTATCAAAACTCTCATCCACCATAAATGCCCCCAGGATGCGTCTTTCTTTTTCAGACACATCAGAAGATCTTTCCGTCAGAAGACAGGCGCTGTTTTGATTAATTCGAGCCAATCGTCTCGGTTGACCCTTCTTTTTACCGCTTTTTATCGTGCCGGTAAAAATCTCCCAATCACCAAAAACTTTATCCTGTTCCTGTTCTTTACACCAGAAAACAGATTGTGAGCTGGGATGGATCCTGTGGGATCTGCGTTTTTTAATACGCCTCTCCTGCGCTAAAATACGCTGACGTTTCTTGCTTTGCTCGGCTCTTAATTCCCTGAGTTTTTGCTCCTCTTTTTCGCATTTTTCTTTCTTCTTTTGTACCATTTTTGCTGCTTCTTGATCGGTAAGTGTAAGGTATGTTTCAAATGCATCCGGGAAAACAAACTTTTTGTTCCCTGATGGAAAGTCTATTTTAATATACGAATCGCAACATTTAATAATTTTTCCCTTGCCAAAAACCTTGTGTGTTACTTGCTTATTGGCTAAATCCATTTATATGTTGCCACCTCCATTCTATTCCAACAATCCAATATAAAAACATTCTAATATTTTTTCTATTTAAACAATAAAACTACCACATACCTTTTACTTGAAATCCAGGCATTATTTTACTTGTCATCTATTCAAGAAAAAACATAAAAAAACCGTTGTGTTCTATTCTGTAAGCTAGAATCTGAACTACGGTTATTCTTATTATAACACTAATGGGATAAAATTTCAAATATTTGTATTGACATCTGCATGTATCCTATTGTAAAATGAAGATTCGATAATTTTTAAAGGGGTTTACATTATATCAAATTCCGAGATTAATTCAAACCTCATTAAAATAACACTGTGATAACATATTCCAATCCTCCATAAATGGACCCATGAGGTTGGGTCTCCTTCTTATTGCTAACGGATGGTAGGAAACAACAGTAGGAAATCCCATTATTGTATGCCATGTCCCACGCAAATTTCTTACATGCGCCTTACTATCCCCAAAAACCGATTGGACTACAACATCCCCCAAACAAACAATAAACTTAGGTTGTTTTGCTTTAATCTGTTCAATGAGAAACGGTTTACTGAATGATCTGGCTCTTTTTTTATCATAGCGACGAAGGGGTCTGCATTTCAATAAATAGGTTACATAAATATTGTTAATACCTAATCCAACATTATGTATTGCCGTCTGCAGTGTCTGCCTTGTCCCACAGACATATTCCCTACCTTTTTTATCCTCCCGCCCCCCGGGATTGTCTAAAATAACAATAATAGGTGCCTCAGGGTTTCCTTCACCCCAAATAACACGCGATTTTTGTGTACATACCTCACATTGTTCGTAATCAGCAGCCTCCGGGGGTAATTTTTCCTCCGGCAAAATTATAGGTGCAAAATCCATAATATACTCCCATTCTTTATTAAAATCGTTTTATCAGTATAATATGTAAGATATTATACCCACTTTATGAAATATTTACCCAATAATGAATTCTCTACCTCCATAACGTGCAAGTATATCGTAGGTCCCGAGGGAACTTTCTAAAACTGCAGCCAAACTACATCATCTCCAACCAAATAAATACCTGTTGCATACCGTGTTTAAATCAGTCTTTCAGGGTTTCATATGATTCTGCATTTACTATAGCGTTTGTAACCAAAGGCACTACCTGTTTTTTCCTGGAAAGCACATCAGGTGCATAAAATGAGTTGTTTGAAAGTTTCTTTTTGAAGGCTCTGGCAATCAGTTCATTGTTTTGGCCCACTACAATCATTTCTGAGGCCTCATCAAATATATCTGTTAACATCAGCATAAAAGTAGAATAACCGTATTTGTCCGATTCTTCCTCCATCAATGAAATTAAATCAAATCTCATATCCTCCAAACTATCCGGATCCATAGTAAATACCTGGGCAATTCCTATTTTCTCCCCTTCTATATTAAAGGCTTTAAAGTCTTCCCTCAATAATTCCTTGGGTGTTTTTCCTGACAGGGATGTGCCGGCCCTGAACATCTCCATGGCAAATTGTTCCACATCCAGGCCTGCAATTTTTGCCAGCCTATCCAACATAATTCTGTCTGTATTAGTAGATGTGGGTGATTTAAACAACAGTGTATCCGAAATTATTGCCGCGGCTAATATGCCTGCCATTTTGTTGGAGGGTCTTTGGCCGTTTTC
>CAYOQX010000102.1:0-6303 GCA_964406195.1 uncultured Alkaliphilus sp.
GAGCCCGGCTTTTATTATATCCGTCATCTCCTTTGTTCCCACAAAATCCTCGCCTTCCGTAGCTATATCCACGGTTCTGTAACCATCCTCCAATGCCTTGTTTACAGCATTTATTATACAGTCGGATTCCTCCCTTAGTCCGAAGGAATAGTTGAGCATCATTGCGGCCGACAAAATGGTTGCTATAGGATTTACCTTGTCCTGTCCGGCAATATCCGGTGCAGAACCGTGTATGGGTTCATATATACCCTTATTGTCCTTGCCCAGACTGGCCGAAGGAAGCATTCCGATAGAACCTGTCAGTGCACTGACCTCATCCGATAGTATGTCCCCAAACATGTTTGAGGTAACTATAACATCAAATTGCCCGGGATCCCTTATAATCTGCATCGCCGCATTATCCACATACATATGATTGAGTTCCACATCCGGATAGTTTTCAGCTGTTTTGTTCATTATTCTTTTCCACAGCCTTGAACTCTCCAGAACATTGGATTTGTCCACACTTGTCAGCTTTTTGTCCCTCTGCATGGCCATATCAAAGGCAACCTTGGCTATTCTCCTTATTTCCGTTTCATTATAGATTTCCACATCATAGGCGGCCATTCCCATCGGGGTATCCTTGAATCCTTTTTCCCCGAAATATATACCTCCCGTAAGCTCCCTTACCACACAGATATCAAATCCGTCCCCAATTACCTCGGATTTTAAAGGTGATGCCTCCCTGAGAGCATTAAATAATATGCCCGGCCTCAGGTTTGCAAACAGTCCCATCCTCTTTCTCAACCCCAGTATGGCCATCTCCGGTCTTTTGTCCCCCGGCAGGTCATCCCATTTTGAACCTCCCACAGCTCCAAAAAGAACCGCATCGCTGCCCCTGCATGTTTTTACCGTATCCTCGGGCAGCGGAGTACCGTACTCATCGTAGGCACAACCTCCTGCAGGCACCTCCTTATATATAAACTTATGGCCGTATTCAGCCTGCACCGAATCCAATACCTCCAACGCACTCTCTATAATTTCAGTACCGATTCCGTCACCCTTGATCACTGCTATTTTATATTTCATAATATGTCCTCTGCCAAAACCTTGTTAAGGATTTTGACATGATTTCACCCCTTTCGCTTCACTATAGGCTGTTTTTCACATAGTTTACCAGGCCTTCATTTTGAACAATCCTGTGTATAAATTCCGGATAGGACCGCCCTTGATATATCCTGCCCTTGGTAATATTTTTGATGGTTCCCGTATTGAAATCCACCTCCACCCGGTCCCCATTTTCAATGTCCGATGCGGCTTCCGCACTCTCTATTATGGGCAGCCCTATATTAAATGAATTTCTGTAAAATATTCTGGCAAATGTTTCCGCTATCACACATGAAACACCGCAATTTTTTATTACAATAGGTGCATGTTCCCTGGACGAGCCGCAGCCGAAATTTTTTTGCCCCACTATTATATCTCCTGGCTGCACATTCTTTGCAAAATCTTTGTCCAGTTCTTCCATGCAGTATTTTTTTAATTCGTCCGGGTCCGATGTGCTTAAATATCGCGCCGGTATAATCAGATCCGTATCTATGTTATCTCCATATTTGAAAACCCTGCCTTTTGCTTTCAATTTTTTCACTCCCTGCTGTCAGTTGTAGATATCAAGTTAATGTATCTGATGTGAAAATATGACAATATTATATCATATTTATTATATCAGTATTGTACCTTATTCGTCAGCAATATCTTTTATTGTTCCGTTATATCGGCATAATCATTTATTCATTATATCGGCCGGATCGGTTATTTTTCCCGTAATGGCGGAGGCGGCAGCCACCGCAGGGCTTGCCAGATACACTTCCGACTCACCGTGCCCCATCCTGCCTACAAAGTTCCTGTTTGTGGTTGCAACCGCCCTTTCACCTGCCGCAAGAACCCCCATATGTCCTCCCAGACAAGGTCCGCATGTGGGAGTACTTACAACCGCACCGGCCTTTATAAATGTTTCTATCAATCCTTCCTTCAGTGCCTGCAGATATATTTTTTGGGTTGCCGGAAATATTATGACTCTGATACCTTTTTCAACCCTGTTGCCCTTCAATATTGCAGCTGCCGCCCTCAGGTCGCCCAATCTGCCGTTTGTACAGGAACCTATGACAACCTGATCTATGGCTATATTTTCAATTCCGTCAATTGTTCTTGCATTATCCGGACTGTGCGGAAATGATACCGTAGGTCTTATATCGGACAGGTTTATAGTATGTTTTTCATCATATACTGCATCACTGTCTGCCTCATATATTTTATATTCCTTGGAAGAATGTTCTTTCATGTATTCTACGGTCTTTTCATCCACGGGAAATATACCGTTCTTTGCTCCCGCCTCCACCGCCATATTTGTAATTGTGAACCTGTCATCCATAGAGAGATTCTCAATCCCGTCCCCCGTGTATTCCATGGATTTATATAAGGCACCGTCCACCCCTATTTTACCTATTATATGAAGTATAATATCTTTACCGCTTACCCATTTCCCCGGTTTGCCCGTGAGTTCAAATCGAATGGCGGAGGGTACCTTAAACCAGGCCTTGCCCCGCGCCATGCCTGCGGCCATGTCCGTACTCCCCACCCCTGTGGAGAAAGCACCCAGGGCACCGTAAGTACATGTATGGGAATCCGCACCTATCACCGCATCCCCGGCCACTACAAGCCCCTTCTCCGGCAGGAGTGCATGTTCTATCCCCATTTCTCCGATTTCAAAATAGTTTGTAATATTCTGAGCATATGCAAATTCCCTCATGTATTTGCACTGCTCCGCCGATTTTATGTCTCTATTGGGTGCAAAATGGTCGGGTACCAGTGCAATTTTATCCTTATCAAATACCTTCTTCGCCCCCATTTTTTTAAATTCTTTGATACCTACGGGAGCGGTTATATCGTTTCCCAAAACTAAATCAATATCCGCCTCTATAAATTGACCTGCGGCAACCTTATCCAATCCTGCATGGTCCGCTAATATTTTTTGTGTCATTGTCATGCCCATAGCACTTTTTCCTCCTCAACCGGTTGATAATAATTATATTAAAATGAAATTCGGGATATCGCTACTTTTCACAATTTCAGTAATATCCCCATCGATGATAATTATAATAAAGCAAAATTGTAAAAACCGTTATTTAACCTATTCTGTTAATAGCATCTATATATGCATTTATACTTGCTTCGATAACATCTATGCTTACACCTCTGCCGGAATAGTGTTCATCATTATATCTGAGTTTCACAGTTGCAAAACCCAAAGCATCCGTCCCCTCGGTTATAGATTGAAGTGAGTAATCCTCAAGGATAATATCTTTGTCCAGACATTTTTCTATTGCACTGAATGCAGCATCTATAGGCCCGCTTGCAAATGATATACCTTCGTTGTCCTCACCGTCTATATTCAGTACAACAGATGCGGTTGTCGTGATTGTGTTCCCTGCGTTTATAACAAATCTATTTAATTTATATCTGGCATCTTCACCGTCAATCCCCTTGGTTAGGATTGCTTCTATATCCCTATCAAATACCTCCCTCTTTTGATCCGCAAGTGCTTTGAACTTTTCAAAAGCATCATTGAGTTCATTTTCCGTAAGTTCATAACCCATAGATTCTATTTTGTCCTTAAATGCGTGGCGTCCCGAATGTTTACCGAGCACCAACTTTCCTGTCGTTAAACCTATGGAATCCGGGGTCATTATTTCATATGTTTCCCTTTTGGCCAACACACCATGCTGATGTATTCCGGATTCATGTGCAAAGGCATTGGCACCGACAATGGCCTTATTCGGCTGTACATGGGCCCCGGTTATACCGCTGAGCATGTTGCTGGTTTTCATTATTTCCTTTGTGTTTATATTGAACTCATACCCGTATATATCCTTTCTGACCTCCAGGGCCATCACCAATTCCTCCAGTGCGGCATTGCCCGCTCTTTCGCCTATTCCGTTGATTGTACATTCAAACTGGGTTACACCCGCTCTTGCAGCCGACAGTGTATTGGCCACCGCCAAACCTAAGTCGTTATGACAGTGTACGGAAGTCTGCACTGTGTCCAAGTATTTTGATTTGCTCCTTATTTCCATAATAAAATCATAAAACTCATCAGGCATTGTATAGCCTACCGTATCCGGTATATTTATAATCTTTGCACCGGCCATAATCACCTTGTCAAATATTTCCGCCAAAAAATCCGGCTCACTTCTGGTTGCATCCTCGGCTGAAAACTCTACTTCAGAGCAGAGGCCGGATGCGTACTCAACCGCTTCCACCGCCATTTTTACCACCTCATCAGGTTTCTTTTTCAATTTATATTTCATATGGATCGGTGAAGTTGCTATAAAAATATGAATCCTGGGTTTTACTGCACCCTTTACGGCACCCCATGCTTTGTCTATATCGCTTTTTACAGCCCTTGCCAACACAGCCACCGTGGAATCTTTTATTTCATTTGCTATGGACTGAACCGACTCAAAATCCCCTTCCGATGCGGCCGCAAACCCTGCCTCTATGACATCTACCCCCAGTCTTTCCAGCTGTTTGGCCAAAATCAGTTTTTCCCTCTTATTCATGCTGCAGCCGGGGGACTGCTCCCCGTCCCTCAATGTTGTATCAAAGAAACTTATTGTTTTACGCATTTTCCATTCCCCCTTATTATAATAGAACCTATGCACAATCCGAAAGTTTAACATAACTTATTTTGCCGATTATTTAATTTACCGCAGTCTATAATAGCAAAGTAAATAATAGAAATATGGGAAAGAAACAAAAAATCCCCCGTCTCTATAGATATAAATCTATAGGGACGGAGGATATTATTCCCCGTGTTACCACCCTAATTCGCAGTAAACCGCCTTTATCCCGGACCATCATCCGGTATCCGTATAACGGTGGAATCCGTCTCAACCTACTTATCAGTATGTTCGGCTGAGAAGCTCAGAAACTAGTATTACATACCGCTTCGGCACTGATTCACACCACCCATCAGCTCTCTGAAACCGAAATATTGGTATCTTTCTTTTCATCATAGCATTTTAAAATTTATAAGTAAATTTGTAGTTGAGATTGATTATATACTCAATATTATTCGGTTGTCAAGTATTTTTTGGATTTTTTGTATCGATTGCTAACCCGGGTCAGACTATGAAATTATTGTTTTATGATATATAATGTTAAATACTGGGCATAATTATTAATAGGCATGGGAAATGAATTGCTCCCCCGCTTTAGAAGTAAAGTATATAAGTCATTTTTAAAATAAAAAAAGACAGGTGATTAAATGAATAAAAATCTTAAGAAAACCCCGAAGAAAAGATATACCGTCGGCGAAGAAATAGCCAACAGTATAACCCACGGTCTCGGTGTATTGTTTGGAATTGCAGCCTTGATAATTCTGCTTGTTTTTTCTATTCGGGAGAAGGATATTGTGTCTGTTATATCTTTCAGTATTTACGGTCTGTGTATAGTGCTGATGTATCTGTCCTCTACACTGTACCACAGCATCACCAATAAAAGAGCCAAAAAAATACTGCGGGTATTCGATCATTCTGCCATATATTTGTTTATTGCGGGAACATATACCCCAATTGCTCTGCTTGCAATGAAAAGGCGGCCCGGAATTATTGTTCTGGCGGTTGTATGGTCCATAGCTCTGTTCGGTGTAATATTTAAAATCAGCACCCATTCCAAAATGGATAAGTTCAAAAAACTATCTTTGGCATTGTATTTGGGAATGGGTTGGGTTGCAGTTTTTACAATAAAACCCATAATTGCAATGACATCGATAAAGTTTTTTGCGTGGATTTTAGGCGGGGGGTTGCTTTATACATTGGGCACCATATTTTACAGTATGAGAAAGCTGCCCTACAGCCATGCAATTTGGCACATATTTGTTTTGGGTGCCAGTATAATTCACTTCTTGGGTATATTCCTTTATCTGACATAAGAAGAACCCTATTATAACGGGGTGCTCACACCCGCCACTCTTTTTTCCAGGGGTTTGAATATTTTTTCTCTCGGCAAATCTTCCCTGATTTTAAAAATCTGATTTAGCGCAATTTCAGCCCCGTAGTCCATCCCCTGGCAACCTGCCAAGAGTATCAGGTCACCGGGTTTTGCGTCGGATATGGCCTGTCCTATTGCATCAGGCAGTTCATCATACAAATCTACCCGAATACCTCCATCATCCATTACATTTTTGAATGCCCTGAATTCTTCATCCGTCACCCTGTCCTTGGAAGTTACATGCGAAACGCTTCTGGTGGCAATTATATGGTC
>CAYOQX010000103.1:0-6301 GCA_964406195.1 uncultured Alkaliphilus sp.
ATCTGTATGAGCGGGGACCTGGGGGCGGGAAAAACCACATTTACTCAGGCCCTTGCAATAGGTTTGGGTGTAGAGGACTATGTTACCAGCCCGACTTTTATATTGATTAATGAATACAAGGGAAGAATTCCGCTTTATCATTTTGATGTGTACCGAATAGGCGATGTCAGTGAAATGGAGGACCTGGGATACGAAGAATATTTTTACGGTGAGGGTGTCTGCGTAATAGAATGGGCAAATTTGATAGAAGATGTTCTTCCCCGGGATTATTTATGGATTGAAATGACAGGTATGGAATCCAGGAATATCTGCTTTACCGGTACAAATGATTATTATAACGGGATAATTGGGGAGTTGTTGGAGAAATGAAATTAATGGCACTTGATACATCGTCCATAACGGCTACTGCGGCACTGTTGGACGGAGATAAATTGCTTGGGGAATACACTATTAACCATACAAGGGATCACTCCCAAAAATCTATGCTTATTATGGAGGAATTATTAAAGGGTTGCCGGGTTAAACCTGATGAAATTGATGTGTTTGCGGTATCGCTGGGGCCCGGTTCATTCACCGGACTGAGGATAGGAATTGCAACCATGGCAACTATGGCACAGGCTTTGGACAAGGAGGTAATAGGTGTCCCCACTCTGGAGGCCCTGGCCTATAACCTTTTTAATATTGACGGGTTGGTTTGCCCTATTATAGATGCACAGAGGGACTTGGTATATACCGCCCTTTATCGGTGGGCGGAGGGCAATATGAAGGAAATAATGAAACAGCAGATTATTAATATAGATGAACTTATCGGTACTCTCAGGGAAAAATCGGAGAAAATATTTTTTGTCGGGGATGCCTTGGAAAAATTCGAGGATGACCTGAAAGAAGGGCTTGGGTGGCGATTTTCAACACCTCCGCCGAAGTTTCTGATACCTTCCGCCTCTTCAGTTGCGGAAGTAGCGAAAATTAAAATGGAAAAAGGAATCAAAACAGATATTGTTCCCATATATATGAGAAAATCCGCAGCAGAGGTTCAGCATGAAAAAAGGATGAAAGGCAGGAAATAGATTTTGAAAGATTCTATTATCGTGAGAAAAATGAAAATAGGGGATGTCGGCTCCGTAGTGGATATAGAGCAGAGATGTTTCCCCATACCTTGGACAAAGGGAACCTTTGTAATGGAGATTGTAAGCAATAAATTGGCCAGATATTGTGTAGCGGAGGTTGACGGAAGGGTAGTCGGATATGGGGGAATGTGGCTGATTATCGACGAGGCACACATTACAAACATAGCGGTACACCCTGAACACCGCGGAGAGGGTGTAGGCAAAAAACTGGTGGAACATTTGATAGATGAAGCATCGGATACCGATATCCACAAGGTGACATTGGAGGTCAGACGTTCAAATTTTATAGCCCGGGCACTTTACACGAAATTCGGTTTTGAACCCCGCGGAATCAGGCCCGGGTATTACCGGGATAATGGAGAGGATGCAATTATAATGTGGAGAGGCATGTCCTGAAAACATACGGCATGTCCTGAAATCACAGGGAATATTGACAAAACATAAAGAGAGGTTTATCAAAGATGGTAAAGAATTTTGAAGGGGAAGATGTAATAACTTTAGCAATAGAATCAAGTTGTGATGAAACTGCCGCAAGTGTTCTGAGGAACGGGCGGGAAGTTTTGTCCAACATTATATATTCTCAAATAGAACAGCATAAAAAATTCGGCGGTGTGGTTCCCGAAGTGGCATCCAGAAAGCATATTGAAAATATCAATGAAGTTATAGAAAAGGCATTAAGGGAAGCCCGGGTTTCATTTGCCGATCTCACCCATGTCGGGGTTACATACGGCCCCGGACTGATAGGGGCACTGTTGGTGGGACTGTCCGCAGCCAAGGCCGTATCATTTGCAAGGGATATTCCGCTGAACGGTGTTAACCATATAGAGGGACATATCTATGCCAATTTTATTGAGCACAAACAATTGGAGCCCCCTTTTATCAGTTTGATTGTTTCGGGTGGGCATACGCATCTGGTGTATATGAAAGACTACGGTAAGTATGAGGTTTTAGGCAGGACAAGGGATGATGCCGCCGGGGAGGCCTTTGACAAAATTGCACGCGCATTGGGATTGGGGTATCCCGGAGGTCCCGAAATAGACAGGATTTCCAAAAAAGGCAACCCGGATGCCATTCCTTTTCCCAAGGCTTATCTGGAGGAGGGGAGTTATGATTTCAGCTTTAGCGGCTTAAAATCCGCTGTATTAAACTATCTTAATACCCAAAAGATGAAAGGTTTGGATATTTCCGTAGAGGATGTTTCGGCAAGTTTTCAAAAGGCAGTGGTTGAAATACTGACGGAAAAAACTGTTGAATGTACATTGGAAAAAGGTGCGGATAGGGTTGTTCTCGCCGGGGGGGTGGCGGCAAACAGCAGTTTAAGGAGCTATTTACGCTCGGAGTGTGAGAAAAATGGGATTGACCTAAGGTATCCTCCTTTGCATCTCTGTACGGATAATGCGGCCATGATAGGCTGTCTTGCGTACTATAATTACATTAGGGGGATGAGATCGGGGCTGGATTTGAATGCCGTATCCAATTTAAAAATAAAAGATTGCCGTGAGTATTCCATAATATAGCAACATTAGATAACATTGTTTCTATAATACTAAAAAACCCTATGGTATAATTTAATTGAGTAATAATTACGCTATGGGGGGATAGATATGGAAATATTATCTTGGATAAGAAAGGTCGACATGAGGATGGATAAGCTGGATTTACTGGACATTATCGATCACTTGCACGGAGTGATAGATGCTGTTTTGGTAGATAACAAAGAGAAAGATGCTATTATTATGGAGTTGGAGGGCAAACTGAAAAAAAGCAGCTCAAAACAATAAAGTACATACTTATATTAACAGCAAAATTCATATCCCCGTTTGACAATCTGCAATTCCCATTTTTCATCTGCGAAGGTGAGAGATTGGAATTGCATATTTATTTTACAATACTTTTAGATCAACCTGTTACCCCGGAAAGAGTGCTTATTCTGTGCTCCGGCGCAGTAGGGAGGTTATTCACAAAAACTGTTGAATACTATCCACAATATAGATATATGAAAATGTGGATAATGTGTATGAATTCCATATAGTAGTAGATTCTAACAAAATTGATGTGGATAACCCTGTGGACTTTAATTTTTAATTCGAGTGTAATATTGCCAATTTAAAGTAAGATATGGTATATTAGAATAGGTTTTGGATTTAGTAGCTAGGGGGGCGATATTAATGAGCGGTAAGGATATTCCAAATGTATCGATAGCCGTAATCAGAAGGTTGCCAAAGTATTACAGGTATTTGAAGGAATTGCTGGAAAAAGAGGTGCACAGAATTTCTTCAAAGGAGCTGAGTAAATTAATCGGTTTTACAGCATCACAGATCCGCCAGGATTTGAACTGTTTCGGCGGTTTCGGACAGCAGGGATACGGCTACAATGTGGATGAGCTGTATAATGAAATCGGTAAAATACTGGGCCTAAACAAAAGTTACAATGTAGTCATCATAGGGGCGGGCAATCTCGGACAGGCGATTGCAAATTATACCAGTTATGAGAGAGTGGGTTTCGGTGTGTCGGCATTGTTTGATGTTAATCCAAAACTTATCGGTGTAAAAATAAGAGATATTCCGGTTCTTGATATGGACGAGTTGGACGAATTTGCCTCGAAAAACGGGGGTATAGACATAGCTATTATATGCGCACCAAAGGATTCTGCACAGAAGATAACAGACGAACTCAGTACAAAACAGGTCAGGGGAATATGGAACTTTGCCCCTGTTGATTTGGATGTGACGGAGGACATTGTGGTAGAGAATGTAAACCTCAGTGAGAGCCTGCTTACACTATCCTACCTATTAAATGAAAAGGAACTGTTAAGTGGCCGGGAGTGATTATATGAGGAATTACTATGTTCAGATATACGAATACCTGCAAAAATTTATCACCGGCATAATTGCTATAGATAAAAAAGGTATCGGGAACAACAATTGTCATATGTCTATTGCAGACCTATTGGTTTTAAAACTACTGGGAAATGAACACAAAAAGAAGATGTTTGAGATTATGGAAGCTCTGAGTATGGACAGGAATACATTTAAAACAATAATCAACCGTTTAGTATTAAAAGGATTTATAAGCAAAAGCAGATGTCGGGACGACAGAAGGGCTTGTGTTTTGGAACTGACGGATAAGGGAAAAACTTTCTTTAATGAAACTATAAACAAGGAAAAAGAAATATTGTTTTCCTTGCTGGATGATTTTACATTTAATGAGGAAAAAGCAATACTGAAATTTCTTGTAAAACTGGATATGATAGATTTGGAAGAGAAGTGCAGTGCGGAATAGGCTGGATTAGTAATCTAATCTAGCCTATTTCGATGTATTTGACATATATAGCAAGTTTGGCGGTAAAAGTTTATGCGGTAATATAGAAAAACATTGCATATTTATTAATTGTTATGTATAATTATTAAGACAGGACATAAAAACAATTGTTGCATGTTGTAGTCAATTCATAGTATATAATACAGAATATATGGAAATCAATTTAGAAAGGAGAATGTATAGTGGTCACTGTATATTTTCACTATACAGGGGTGATAACATGGTTAAAGTAGGTATTATCGGATCCACAGGATATGCGGGAGGAGAATTGGTAAGGCTGGTTTCCAATCACAGCAAACTGGAAATAGGTTTTTTGGATTCCAGGAGCTATGTTTCGGAAGAGTACAGCAATGTTTATTCCAATCTGAAAAATATAGTGGATAATAAATGTATTTCCGCAGACTTGGAAAAAGACCTGGACGGTGTGGATGTGCTTTTTACCGCGCTGCCGCACGGATTGAGCCAGGGATTGGTAAAAGAAGTACTGGGGAAAGATAAAAAGGTTATAGATTTTTCAGCGGACTTTCGTTTGAGGGACGCATGTACCTATGAAAAATGGTACGATACAAAGCACGAGGCCGTAGATATATTGGGCGATGCGGTATACGGTTTAAGTGAAATATACGAGGATGAAATCGGTAAAACCCGACTTGTGGCGAACCCGGGATGTTATCCTACGGGAGTTATATTATCACTGCATCCGTTATTTAAAGAAGGGCTTGTAAGCGGTGATACTGTAATAGTGGACGCCAAATCCGGTGTTTCGGGTGCCGGAAGGTCAAGCAGCGATGCAAACCTGTTCTCCCAATGTAATGAAAATTTTAGAGCATACGGTATAGGCACACACAGGCATACGGCGGAAATCGAACAGGAATTGTCCGCAGCCGCGGGAAAGGAAATCATGATACAGTTTACACCTCATCTTGCTCCCATGACACGGGGAATTTTAAGTACCATATATGTAAAGAACCACAAAGGAGTAGGGGAGAAGGAAATCAGGGATACATTGGAGCATTACTATAGGGGTCAACAATTTGTAAGGATATTGGATGAGGGGGAGTACCCTCAGACAAAGGCTGTTTACGGTTCAAATTATTGTGATATAGGTTTTAAGGTGGATGACAGAACCGATAATATTATTATAATAAGTGCCATAGATAACCTGGTCAAAGGAGCGGCAGGTCAGGCTGTGCAGAATATGAACCTGATGCTGGGTTTTGAATCCGGCGAGGGATTGCAATATCCGCCTATATGGCCTTAATAATTTTAAAGGGAGAGAGACATATGGGGAACTTCAGAATTTTTGACGGGGACATTACCTCACCCGAAGGCTTCAGAGCAAGCGGCCTGCATGTAGGGTTAAAAAAGAAAAATAAGGATATGGCATTGATTGTAAGCGATGTACCGGCAAAGGGGGCCGGGGTTTTTACCGCCAACAAAGCATGTGCGGCCCCTATACTGCTGTCTAAGGACAATATTGCCGATTCCAATGTTCGGGCAATTATCATAAACAGCAACAATGCCAATGCCTGTACAGGACGGAGAGGTTACGAGGATGCGGTATCCATGGCTGAAATAACCGCCGAGGAACTGAATATATCCTCAAAGGATGTTTTGGTGGCATCAACAGGTGTTATAGGTGTATATTTGCCTATGGAAACTATTTCAAAGGGTATCAAAAAGGCGGTGGACAATTTAAGTTATGACGGCGGAGGGTCGGCTGCCGAAGCAATTCTCACCACGGATACATGTGTTAAAAAGACAGCCGTGTCATTGGAGATAGACGGAAAAAAAGTTACAATAGGGGGAATTGCAAAAGGTTCGGGTATGATAGAACCCGATATGGCGACTAT
>CAYOQX010000104.1:0-6245 GCA_964406195.1 uncultured Alkaliphilus sp.
TAAATATATAATTAGATACAACGAGAATTGGATGGGTTACGCAGGTAATTTAATCCACAGACTTAGTGTTGAGAAAGTCAGCAATAAGTATACGTTTACATCATTAAAGGAGGGGTAAAATGGACAGACAGGAAATTTTAGAAATTTACAAAAACTTTAGGGTGTCGGATGTAAGGGATGGTATGGATTGGTGCGGATACCACCATTACGGCTCTGTTCATCACAGCATTAAACCGTTGTGGCGTACCAAGGCTATAGGGTTTGCAAGAACAGTGCGTTATATTCCTTTTGAGGGTCCTGTTCCAATGTTAACCGGAGATGAATACACAAAGTGGGTAAACTGGTACTACGACAATGTTATTGCTGATCAGAAATGGATAGCTGATATTGAACAGGGAGATTTTATATGCATGGATGTCTGTGGTCTTGATGTTGGCGTTATGGGCTCAAACTACGGCTTAATTTGCAAGAACAAAGGTGCGGTTGGGTTTGTAACAAATGGCGGCGGCATTCGTGATACTGATGAGGTAATTCTTGAGAAAATCCCGGTTTGGTCAAAATTTATTTCTCAATCGATGGATCAAGCCAGAATTCGTTTCCATGAAAAGAATTGTCCGATTGAAATAGGCGGTGTTGCAATATATCCAAACGATCTTGTAGTTGCCGATGGAGATGGCGTAATTGTAGTGCCAAATAAGATAATTTATGATGTGTATAAATACGCATCTCAGGAAATGAAGCGTGATAAGGTTGAAAGGCGCGAACTGTATATTGAAGGTGGTTTAGATCTTGATCATACTGTCGATACAGACAATATCTGAGTAATAAAAAGCATACGGATCTTACGAAAGGATGGTAATATTTATGGTTAAAAAGAAATATTTCTTATTGATTTGCGGAATTATGGTTTTGTCACTATTGTTTACATTTGCAGGCTGCTCCGGAAGTAATCAGGCCGGAAATGACGCGGGTTCCGAAGCGAATCAAAAGGATCCTGATAACGAAAAACAAATAACTATTTCTTTTTCATGGTGGGGACAAGTAGACAGAAATGATGCTTATGCCAGCATAGCAGATGAGTTTGAAGCGGATAATCCAAATATAAAGATCGAAAGAGTTATTGCTGACTGGGGCCAATACTGGACTAATCTTGCAACCCAGGTTGCAGGATCCAATGCCCCTGATGTAATGGCAATGCAGCAGGATTATGTTTCCAATTTCGCTACCAGAGGTTCTCTGCTGGATCTTCAGCCTTACGTTGATTCGAATGTAATTGATCTTTCATCGGTCCCGAAAAGCATAGTTGACGCTGGAAAAGTCAATGATACTTTGTTTATGATAGCACAAGGTGTTTCTACGTCAGGGTATTATTATAATAAAGCTGTTTTTGACAACCTGGGAGTTTCTTATCCGGAGATGGGTTGGACATGGAATCAATTTGCGGATAAGGCGGAAGAAATAAAAAAATCCGCAGATGCGAAAGGAATAAAAATGTGGGGTGCATTTGACGATTCGATGACAATGACCAATGCACCTTTCACATATTGGATTAGATCGCATGGTGAAGATTTGTTTTCTGCTGACGGTAAAATAGGTTTTACTGAAGAGACAATAGCGGATTGGTTCAGATTTTGGAAGGATTTACGAGACAGGGATATTATACCGGATGCGGCTACAGCTGAGGAACACAAAAACACCTCAATAGAGCAAACTTTGCTTGCTAAAGGAGAAGCTGCTTTCCACTGCAGAGCTGCAAATAACCTGCCGTCATTTCAGAATGCAATTAAAGATGGTGTTTTAGGTATTGTTACCATGCCGCGTGTGGAAGGCCAGCAAAATCCGGAATACCTTGAGGGCGCCTATTTAACTGTCTTTTCTGGGTCGAAAAATCCTGAAATCGCTGCAAAATTTATAGACTACTTTGTCAATAATACAAAAGCTCAAAAGATATTCAAGGCCGAGCAAGGCATGCCTGCATCCACAAAAGCAATTGAAGCTATATCTCCTGAATTGTCGGAAGCAAAGATTGCGTCTCTTGAATATATAAGAAATACTGTAGATTTGATTGAAAAACCTTATCCATATCCGCCGAATAGTGCGTTCGAGATAAGGACACGTTTGCTGGAATTTGCTTCGGCCGTAGCTTTCGAAAGATCAACGCCTGATGAAGCTGCCGCGGAATTTATGGAGGTTTGCAGATCTCTTGAAGCTAAATAAAGGTTTTAACCTATGGAAAGAAACAAATTGCCAGGTGATTTCAATATACATACGCAGATCATGGGTCAGCAATGCAGCGAAGAAGAACAACCAGCAGATGTTTAAGCGAGGAGAAGGGTTCTACTAAGAACTGTATATCGATGGCGGATGTCTATAGAAACGGAAGGGACCTATTCTAGCCTCGCTTATTAATCAAATAAAGAATAATCTGTGAGATTATTTTTCTGATACATCTTGTTCTACCAATCGCACAGATTATTCTTTTAATTAAATCTTTAAATATCGAATGGGGTGTAAAGATTGCGCAAAGAAAACGGTGCAGGGTATATTTTTTTACTGCCGTGGATAATAGGCCTTTTAATGTTTACAATTATTCCCATATTTGCTTCATTATATTTATCGTTTACTGACTATAACATGTTAAACCCTCCAAAGTTTACTGCGATTGAAAATTATGTAAGGTTATTTACTGATAAAAAGTTTAGTACAAGCCTATTAGTAACATTTAAATATGTATTTATCAGTGTTCCATTGCTATTGGCATTTGCACTTTTCCTCGCAGTACTGCTGAATAAAGGAATAAGAGGATTAAGAGTTTACAGGGCAGTATATTATATCCCTTCTTTAATAGGCCAGAGTGTTGCGATAGCAATACTTTGGAGACAAGTATTCAATAAGGAAGGTTTAGTAAACACTTTCCTGAGTGTGTTTGGAATAGAGGGTCATAACTGGATATCCACACCTGAATATGCACTGTACACAATCATTCTGTTGTCTGTATGGCAGTTCGGTGCTCCTATGCTGATTTTTTTAAGCGCCCTCAAACAAGTACCTGTAGAATTATACGAAGCGGCAAGTATTGATGGTGCAAGTAAACCGCGTATGTTTTTCAGTATTACTTTTCCAATGATAACGCCAATAATATTTTTCAATCTTATAATGCAGATTATCAGAGCATTTCAGGCTTTCAACTCTGTATATGTTATTAGTAATGGATTAGGCGGGCCTTTAGATTCCACATTAGTATTCACTTTGTATCTGTATCAAAGAGGCTTTGCGTATTATGAAATGGGATATGCATCAACTATGGCATGGGTATTATTAATTATTATTTCTATTATCATAGGGATACTATTCCTAACATCTAAAAAATGGGTTTATTACACTGATGAGTAGGGAGGTGAGTCTATTGCGTAGGCATAGTAAAAAAATATTTATTCATATTTTTATCATTCTATTAGCGACTGTTATGATTTATCCGTTATTGTGGCTGTTAGGTAGTTCATTTAAGCCTGATAATGAAATATTTACAACAAAAAGCATTTTCCCCGGCACATTTACAACAGAGAACTATGTAAACGGCTGGAAAGGGCTTTCCGGTTATACATTCGGCCATTTTTTCATGAACTCGTTTTTTGTTTGTTTTATGTGTGTTTTAGGTAATTTCTTTTGTAATACGATGGCTGCATATGCTTTTGCAAGGATAGATTTCACCTTCAAAAAAATATTATTTGCTGTTATGATAGTAACACTTATGCTGCCTTTTCATGTGATGCTGATACCTCAATATATCATTTTTAAAAGTCTTGGCTGGGTTAATACTTATTTACCTTTTATTGTGCCTAAATTTCTTGGAGGCCAAGGGTTTTTTATTTTTCTGTTGGTCCAATTTATGCGCACAATACCGGTCGAAATAGAATCTTCAGGTAAGATAGACGGCTGCAATAGGTTTACAATGTTTACGCGACTGATGCTGCCGCTTACAATACCGGCCATAGTTACAATGTCAATATTCACCTTTTTATGGACATGGGATGATGTTTTCAGTCAACTTTTATACCTTAGCAGTATACCGAAATTTACTATTTCCATTGCGCTTAGGATGTTTATAGATGCAACCGGTGGAAGTTCATGGGGTTCTCTGTTTGCAATGTCTGTTCTTTCCCTTGTACCACAGCTTGTTATATTTATATTCTTCCAAAAGTATATAATAGAAGGTATTGTTTCAGGTGCCATAAAAGGTTGATGCTGTATACATAATTGCTTAATAAATATTGAAAATAAAAAAATACCATCAAAAATTAAAAAATGAAAGGGAATTGGTTATATATGAAATGTTTTTCTGGCGAAAGTTTTGGGAAGGTATATACTTTAAGACTGGATAAGGGCGATTACTTGCTCGAAAGCATAGAGGAATTGATTAAACAGGAGAAAATAAAAAATGCGGTTGTGGTTTCCGGAATAGGCACATTAGATTACTGTGTTATGCACATGGTTATGACTACCGGTTTTCCGCCGGTTGAACACTTTGAAAAATGGGACGATAAGCCTCTTGAATTGTCTTCCATATCAGGTGTTATTGCTGATGGAGAACCGCATTTACATATGGTTGTATCGGATCACAAGTATGCTTATTCGGGACATGTCGAGAGAGGATGCCGTGTTCTTTACTTAAGTGAAATTGTTATCGCTGAAATGAAGGGTTATAACTTCAAAAGAATAAGAAACTCTAATAATATATTGGAGCTGACGGAGAAAACAAGCTGAGCTGATATGGGATATTGAAGTATTATGCCAGGTGTAATATAGTATAAAAAGATGAAAATAATAGTAACGTTTTGGAGGATGTAAATGCCAAGAGCCACTATAAAAGATGTAGCTAAACGGGCAAATGTTTCTGTGGCGACTGTTTCCCGTGTAATTAATGGAAATTATTATGTAAGACCTGAACTTAGAGAAAAAGTAATGAAGGTAATTAAGGAACTTGATTATTACCCGAATTCGGTTGCTCAGAGTTTAAAAAAGGATGCTACATATACTATAGGTTTTCTTGTATCCGATATCTCAAACAATTACTTTACAAGCATTGCAAAACTGGTGGAGGATGAAATAAAAGTAGATGATTATAATTTAATTGTTTGCAGCACTGAAAATAACAAAGACAGAGAGTTGGCATATCTAAAACTTCTTCTAAGTAAAAAGATTGACGGACTGATACTTAATACCACAGGAATGAATGACGACTATATTTCCTCAATAAGTAATTATCTGCCGATTGTATTAATTAACAGGAGAATAGATCATATAGATTTTATTGGGGATTTTGTTGACAGCGATAATGTTTATGGTGGATATACATTAACTAAAAATCTGATTTCCCTGGGACATAGAAAAATTGGAGTAATAAACGGCAGCCAGATTGTCAGCACTGGGAGAGAACGTTTTGAGGGTTTTATAAAGGCAATGGCCGAAATAGGTATAAATGAGGACAGGCTGAATTTATATAGATATGACGGAAATTTCGATATGGAATCCGGGTACCGGGGTGCGGCAAAATTAATGGAATCCGAAGAACGTCCCACGGCGATTGTAATTATGAACAATGAAATGGCATTAGGTGCGCTGAGATATTTTCGTTCACATGGAATAAATATCCCTGAAGACATTTCAGTTACGTCATATGGTGATATAATTAATTCCGATTTATTTTACGTACAGTCAACGGTTGTGTCACAAAATACAGCGATTATGGGTAAGAAAATAGCGGATTTGATAGTGGAAAGAATTAGTAAGAAAAACAAAGTTAGTAATCGTGAAATAATATATGTGCCACAATTGATAAATGGCACAAGCGTAAAAAAAATCTAAAAATATTATGCGTCGCCGGTTTTTCATTTTTAGACAAATGAAGCTGAAGGAAGGATAACGGAAAAAACCGAGCCTATTCCCGGTTTGGAATTCACTTTGATTTCTCCGCCGTAATCCCGTATGATTCCATATGAGATATATAAGCCGAGGCCTGTCCCTTTTCCGACCTCCTTTGTAGTAAAGAATGGTTCGAATAGCTTGTCTAACACATGCTTTGGCATACCGTAAGCCGTATCCTCAATTTCAACGATAACCTTGTTTGACAGCCTGTAAGAACGAATTGTTATTTTTTTCTCCCATTCCTGTACCCATTTAGGTACATTCTTCATTCTCTTTAACTGAAACAGCGAATCTTCCTGTTCGTCAAGAGCGTCACGCGC
>CAYOQX010000105.1:0-6217 GCA_964406195.1 uncultured Alkaliphilus sp.
TGAGCAATATAATGTGCCGCTCTTCCTCACTGGACAGAACACTGTACATTTCTTTATCATATCGACTCTCTAAACCATTATATATAAAATTAAAAACCTCTTCCGACCCGGTGCTTACAAGAACATCATACCTGTTGATTTCATAATCCTTCTCCAAATCAAGCAGATAGGTATATTCCGATTCGCCGTCCCGTAGTAATTCTTGGCCCATAATAACCCGGACATCTTTATTATCGCTGATCATGGATTCAAGGTTCTCTTCATGAAGTCCCACATACTTGACCCCTAAATCTTTAAAATTACTAAACCACCATTCTAATTCATTATCCGATTGCAGGGCCATTTCGTTCATTTCCGTATAATCTAAAACCACGTCCACTGTCTTATTATTGGATTCCGCATTAATTCGTTGAAATAATGTTGTAATAAGTATAACCATGCTCAATAAAATAACCAGAAAAATTTTGTTGTTTTGTTTCATGAAAAGCACCTACTCTCCCACATTTAGTTTAATGAACCCGGTTTTTATGTAATTAAACAAAATGGACTTCCCTTTGTAAGCACAGGAAGCCTATTTTATAATATTTCAGTAAATTAAAAATCATTATGAAGATTTTATTTTATAGTATACTTTCCCCTAACCAGTAAGAAAGAATCCATCAGAGCACAAATACCCCTGCCGTCATCTCTGGATATAACCAGCAAATGGTTGGCCGGAATCTTCTCACCCTGTTCTATGTCTTTTTCCGAACCGCCGGTTACGTCGGATAACCCGCCCAGCGAATCCTTCCCCACCACCGCGGTAGCTTTGCCGGACCTTAAAATTACCTCCGTTCCCGCCCCCGCTATAAGACATTGTCCATTCTTTAATTCTACAACCTCATATGTTAATCCCGCCGAAGGATCGGAACTCCCCGGTGAGGAGATTTTTTGATTGATATAATTTTTTAACTTATTGATCTCCGACTCCAGGTAGGACTGTGTAATAATAGGATCACCCTCAGAACCGGGCTCCTTTGTAGAAGCATAGACCCCTTGGCCTATGATAACCAAAACAAGCATTATAGTTACTACTGATAATATTTTAATCTTCAGTTTTTCTTTCAAGCCTTTCCTCCCCCTTTGTTGGCTGCTGTACCTGTATTTAACTATTTTTGGCCCCCATACCTGTGGAGGGCTTTTTCGAACAGATTCGGTAACAATACTGTTCATATTATACTACATAGTTATCTCAAATAAAAGGAAACTTTTTGGTATACCTACAGCTTTGCATCCTTAATTCCTCCGCGGGAAATATAGGGGTATTTTCTTTATACCCATAAAAAAAACCTAAGCTGTTTCAACCTAAGTTTTTAAAATTCAATTAAGCCTAAACTAATCTTTAAGGCATCATTTACCTTTTCAATTATATCTTTTCTTACGCGGCCTATTTTTTCCCCCAAACGCTTTTTGTCTATTGTTCTGATTTGTTCCAACAGCAAAACAGAATCCTTAGACAGCCCATACTCATCTCCTTTAATCTCAACATGAGTCGGCAGTTTGGCCTTGTTAATCTGTGAAGTAATGGCTGCAATTATAACCGTTGGACTATAACGGTTACCTATATCATTTTGTACTATCAACACAGGCCTAACACCTCCCTGTTCAGATCCTATAACAGGACTCAGGTCTGCATAATATATGTCTCCTTTTCTAATAATCACTCTATTCACACTCCGCTATCTGCGATTCATAGGTCTCTAGTGAGGACATATCCAAACTCAGTCCTAACTCTGCCAATGCCAGATTAATATCACCCATCTCTTGATAGCCCTTTTTCATTTGTTCATTCAGTTCCACCTTATTTTTCTCCCTAATATACAGTTTCATTGCTTCGCGAATAAACTGGCTCCTATTTATTTTTTCCATAGACACAATGTCATCCACTTCTCTCAAGAGACTATCAGGAAGACTTATCATAATCCGTTTTGAATCAGACATCTCGCACCCCCTAAGTATGCTGAAGGAAAGTTTTATGTATGTATGATAGTATAAACTTTTTATGATCACTTCATGACTATAACAAATTATATTAATCTATTCAAAATCTATACTTATATCTTAACAAATTGTCTTTGATATGTAAAAGGTTATTATTTTCCAAATAAATCCTGGGTACCCTTTTACTCAACATACATATAATTTCATAGTTAATAGTTCCAATCTTATCGGCAATATCATCTATAGTGATACCGCTTTTGCTATCACTGCTGTACAGCACCACCTCATCCCCGGTTTCTATATCCAAACCCGTAGCATTTGCCATGCATTGGTCCATACAAATATCGCCTACAATCGGTATTTTGTTACCGCCTACAATCACTTCCGCCCTGCCGGATAACATTTTTGTGTATCCGTCCGCATAACCGATAGGAATTGTAATTATTTTTTCGTTGTCGGATGTGACATATTTTGACCCATAACTTATACTATGCCCTTTCGGAAGGGTTTTTACATGAGAAACCCTGGCTTTAAGCTCCATTGCCTGCTTTAACTTAATCTTTTCTTTTTCCACATCATTAGATGGATATAATCCATAAAGTATTATTCCGGGCCTTACCATGTCCAAATTCATTTCAGGCAGATCTATGACTGCGGCACTATTGGAAATGTGTTTTATGGGTATAGAATACCCTTTTCTCTCAAGTCGGTTCACAAAATTCGTAAATATGCCGAATTGTTCATAAGCATAGTCCTTGTTTTTTTCACCGGCCGTGGCTAAATGTGTAAAAATACCCTCCACAGCCAGATTGGGCAATTCGAATATTTGCTTTATATCATCCAAAGACTGTGCATTCGGCTGAAATCCCAACCTGGACATTCCGGTATCCAGTTTCAGGTGTACGGTCACCTCCCTGTGCTTTTCCTTTGCCAGGTTTGAAAAATATAATGCCTGTTCATAGGTATAAACAGTTTGAATGATATTATTATTTATTATTGCACTTCCATGTTCCTTCGGTGTATATCCCAAAACCATAATAGGTACTGTTTTATAACCCTCATTTCTGAGCTGTATTGCTTCCGCCAATGTGGATACCGCAAAACGGTCTATACCGTTTTTCAGGAGTACATCCCCGATTTCCGCTACTCCGTGCCCGTAGGCATCGGCCTTTACAACAGCACATATTATAGTTTCCTTTTTAACTATACTCCTTACTTCCTTAATATTATGCTTTATTTTGTCCAAATTTATTTCCGCCCATACAGGTCTCAAGTTTTTTCTTGTAACCATTTCTCTACCCCTTGCCTTGTTTGCTTTTGTCTAATCTAAATAAAATAGTTCTTCATCTAATCTTGGATTTATTTTAAATTCTTCAAAATGGACCTTAAGTTTCACATTTTCTTTTTTATCCATAATGCTGAGTTGTATAGGGGTACAGCGACCCTCACTGACCCAAAGCCTTTGTTTGTAAAAGTGAGGATTGCCACCGGGCACTTCTGTGGTAATCACAATACTATTTTGTCCATTAATTTTCTCTTTATGATAACTGCTGTTTTCCGAATTTATAAAATCCTTTAGAAAATGCCCAATAAACATTAATTGTTCGTCTGACTGTTCAAGATTATCCAGCCTCCGGACCTGATCGATGGAAGCATGCTTGATCCAGGCAACTTTGCCGTTAAAAATAGTTATATTTCCCTTCAAACTGCGCGGTGAAATTACCTCTAACCTATATTTATCGGGATATTGGAACACCTGATTAAACCTGTATTCCCTGGTACTATCCCCTACATGGCTCGACATTTGGGCAACGGCCTCATAGCTTTTTATCTTACCCATCCTCTTTTGCACCCTATAATACATTTTTTCATCTGAAGGTTTTCCACAAGCGGCCATAACAATAACTGTTATAACCAACAAAAATAAAACCTTCCGAAACCTCATTCTATTCCTTCCTTTCCCTATGAAAAATTAGACGGCCACAGCTTGGGCAACAGCATTTTCCCTGCTGTGTGATATTGAAACAAACACTTCGTCTATATTCATACTATATGCCAAATTTTTAGCATTATTATGCAATTTTACATAGGGTTTGCCCAGTGAATCTTTCAATATTTCTATGTCTTTCCACCGCATATTGCTTATCCCGGTACCCAAGGCCTTGGATACCGCCTCTTTTGCAGCAAAATAACCTGCTATAGTTTGTGAAGAATAATTCCTTTTCTCAAACGCCTCCTTTTCTCCTGCGGTAAAAATTCTATCTATAAACCTATTATTTTTTGCCACTGCTTGTTTTATTCTGTCAATCTCTACAATGTCAATTCCTATTCCTTTAATCATTTTGACACCTCAGATAATATAATATTATCAATATAGTATCACTTTTTTATATACTTTAAAAACCTAACTACTCTCTACCGCCTTATAAATATTGTTTTCGACATACAAGCCGTAAATCCTTCCGATATATTTATGATTCATACTATTTTTTTCAGCATATGCCCTATGAGGGATCAAAAGTCGGGTCAACCGGATGAAAAATATTACAAAACCGCAAAATATGTAATGTTTTTAAATAAATTGGTAAACCTATATATAGAGGTGAAAAAATGACAAAAAAGAATATATATCACAGGATCATATTGTTGTTATTCATCATACTTATTTTGATAGGCTGTAACAAAAATCCGCAAAAACCCGATGCTGATAAAAAAGAAGACATGCCCAAAACCCCAAAGGCCCTGACGGAACTTGAAAATGAGGTCTTGGAAATTATGTACGATCTGGATTCGGTAACGGGTATACAGAAAACCATAGAAGAAGAAAAATCCCTTGGAACTGAAGATGTTGCAGAAATAGAGGTTGCTGCGCAATCGAATGAACAAGAAGAAGATGAAGATAAAAAGGAAGAAGAAATGGAAGATACGGAGGAAGATGAAAAAGAAGAAGAGCAAAAATCCGATAAAAATAACAAAACACAGCAACCGGAGAAAATGATAGATATGCAGGAGCTAATAGTTGAAAATGAGATTATTATACCGCTTTTGGAGGCGGTAGAGGTAAAGGGTAACTTTGCAGGGGATACCTCCCCTCCGCCTGATATCGATACCGTATGGAATGAAATAAATGACAATGTTACAGAGGTACATAAAAAATGGAATATCCTTGAGGCACAACTGCCTGAAGAAAGGACATCCGTGGAAAAAATAAAAGACTTTGAAAAGAAACTGAATAATTTAACTTTATCCGTAATGAATAGAAAAATACTGGATAGTCTAAAACTGGCCAATGAACTAACCGAAACCACAACCGATTTCAGAAGCTACTTTGACGGCAAAGGCGACCACGATGTTTATGGAATGTACTACCATATCAGAGGTACCATATTGTCGGCGGCCTCGGACAACTACCCGGAGGCGCTGGAGCATTTGGAAGAAGCGGGTAAAATTGGTGACTCTATGAGACGGGACCTGATAAAAAAAGATTCAGAGGATGTACTCAAAAAATTTGAATTATCAATAGAAGACCTGAAAGACCAACTGGAAGATAAAAACTTTTATTTGAGCAGGATTAAGGCCCCTATTGTTATAAAAAATATTAAATTAATTCAAGATACGCTGGAAGTCCCGAAATGAGAATTTGCCGATTCTTGAAACATCCTGTTTCACATGGTATAATGTGGTACCGAGAATCTACAAAAAAATGATAAGGGAGTGGCTACATATGAATGTTTTAGAAGCTATAGATTCCAGAAGAAGTATACGTGAATTTACAGAGGAAACTATAAGTGAACAGGACCTTAAGACAATACTGAAGGCCGGATTTCAGGCCCCCTCGGCACATAATCGTGAACCCAGGGAATATGTTGTGGTGAAAGATCCTGAAACCATAGAAAAAATTGTAGAATTTCACGAACATGCTAAAATGTTGCCGAAAGCCGGGTGCGGAATAGTAATATGCGGCGATAAGACAAAACAAGATGTATTCGGTTTTCTTATATCCGATTGTTCCGCTTCCATACAAAATATGCTGTTGGCATCTCACGGTTTAGGTTTGGGAGCTGTTTGGTGCGGACTCTATCCTAGGGAACATTTGATGGAAGGTACAACGGATGTTTTAAACCTGCCGGAACATATTGTACCTGTCGGATTGGTCGTTGTAGGTGAAACAGAGGAAAAACCTTCGGCTGTAGACAGATACAATGAAGATAAAGTCCATTATGATAGGTGGTAATTA
>CAYOQX010000106.1:0-1535 GCA_964406195.1 uncultured Alkaliphilus sp.
AAAAGAGGGATTCGGGGTACAATAGTGCCCTATATGTAAAACAGTTGAAAAAACAAGGATTATTTCTAAGGATAAAGGAAGGCGTCAGAAGTGTGGCAATGACATTAAAATTACATTGGTTATAGAATAAGAAAGGTAATTCGTTTTGTTGGGGAATATAGGGGTAGGGGCTCCGGAACTGAATGAACTTTTATGTGAGTTAAAGACCGGATTGAAAAACATTTTTGGTAGAGAACTAAGAGAAATAATTGTATACGGGTCCTATGCCAGGGGAAAGAGTGATGAGGAATCAGATTTAGACATTATGGTTTTAGTTGATATGGAAAACGAGGAAATCAAAAAGAAACAGGAAAAGGTGCTGGATTTGACTGTGGATTTAACAACTCGTTATGGAATAGTTTTATCAGTTATTGAAAATAATTATGATTATTTTTATGATTGGGTAGAGATTCTGCCTTTCTTTGCAAATGTGGAAAGGGAAGGTATTAGTATATATGAAGGGCATTATAGATGGGATTAATTGCAATACAGTAATTTAATGTTACATCTCCTTGGCTACATCCCGGCGGATAAATTGACTTGATTTACGGGGAGAATTCAGAACAGTGTTTTGTAACAATTAGTAACTGTTAATAGAAAAGTGAGGGTATTAATATGAATGGTAGCATGTGGCTGGTCAGGGCCGGTGAGAAAGGTTATATGCTCGAGGAATTTATCGAAAAAAACGTTATTGCAATCGGGTGGGTTAGAATTGGGGATTTATCATCGATAAACTCCCGTGATGAAATCAAGGGATTGGTAAGACATAATTACCCTGATTATAGTGATGGGGCTATAAACATAACATCGGGCCAGATATTCAGATTTAGATCTGTTTTTAAAAAGGGAGACCAGGTAATTACATATAATCCTGAAATACGTGATTATAATATTGGTATAATAACATCCGATTATGAATATAATGAAACCCTTCTGGATGAAATGAAACACATTCGTAGGGTTGAGTGGAAGGAAAAGCTCCTGAGAGATAGATTATCGCTGGGTGCAAGGAACACTCTTGGTTCTATTATGACAATTATAGAAGTACCCCCGGATGTTAGGAAGGAGATTAACGGATTACTGGAAGGTAGTGTCGAAGAATTGGTTGATGGGACCGGTGAAATTAATGAAGAATATGACCCTGATACTATAAAAGAAGACGTGATTGTCAAGGCACATGAATTTATAAAGGACAAGATACAAACTCTGGATTGGGAGGAAATGGAGGAATTAGTTGCAGGCATATTTAGGGGTATGGGGTATAAAACCCAAATTACACAAAGGGGTGCGGATAGGGGAAGGGACATCCTTGCTTCACCGGATGGACTTGGTCTCGAGGAACCAAGAATTATAATTGAGGTAAAACATAGGGTGACTCAAATGGGTTCATCTGATATCAGAAGTTTTACAGGTGGCCTTCGAGGTGGGGACAAAGGCGTTTATGTTTCTACCGGGGGCTTTACCAGGGAAGCAAAATATGAAGCGGAAAGGTCAAA
>CAYOQX010000106.1:1545-2544 GCA_964406195.1 uncultured Alkaliphilus sp.
TGTACCGGTCGCAATTATTGATTTGGATAGGTTGGCTGAACTGCTCACACAGTATTATGATGATTTTGACGTTCAGACAAAGTCCCTAGTTCCACTAAAAAAGATATATTGGCCACTATAGGGAAAGGTGCTGTCATAACACCGCTAGCGGGGTGATATAATTTTGAAATCTTCTAAAAAACTGGACATAATCCATTTAGATATGGATGCTTTTTACGCTTCTGTCGAGGAAAGGGACAATCCAAGGTTAAGGGGACGGCCGGTTATTGTGGGTGGGATAGGTAATAGGGGTATAGTAACCACCGCAAATTATGAGGCCAGAAAATATGGTATTCATTCTGCTATGCCGATTTATGTTGCCAGAAGGAAATGTCCGACCGGTTGTTTTGTCCCCACGAGGATGGAGAAATATAAAGAAGTGTCCGGGGAAATTTTTAAAATTTTATATAGCTTTACAGATCTAATCGAACCCTTTTGGCTGCAGCAGGTTTATCTACAACAAAATGCTCGAAGATAAGATAAATTACTACAAGGCAAATAAAAAGAAACTGAATAATACACCGGCCCAGTATAAAACAGAATTTGAATTTCTGAGGGAAGTAGACAGCCTAGCCTTGGCCAATGCACAGATAAACCTGCAGACTGCCTTTAGCAATTTCTTTCGCCTGCCAAAGGTACCAAAGGTAGGTTTTCCCAAATTCAAGTCCAAACATAAAAGCAGGACGGCCTATACAACCAATAACCAAAAAGGCAGTATAAGGATAGAAGGTAACAAAATGAAGTTGCCTAAGGTTGGATACGTAAAAATTAAAAAACATAGGGAAATACCGGAGCATTACATATTAAAATCAGCTACCATATCCAAAACACCGACTGATAAATACTATGTATCGGCACTATTTGAATACGAAGAAGACATAAAACCGGTGGAAATAGAAAAAGCTGTAGGGTTAGATTTTTCCATGTCGGAGTTATTTGTATCATCAGACGGAGAGTGTG
>CAYOQX010000106.1:2554-6168 GCA_964406195.1 uncultured Alkaliphilus sp.
CTAGGTACTATAGAAATTCCTTGTTAAAACTGCAAAGAGAACAGAGAAAGCTGTCAAAATGTCAAAAAGGTAGTAGTAACCGCAACAAACAGAGACTGAGAGTAGCCAGGCTCCATGAAAAAATAGCCAACCAGCGCAGAGACTTTTTGCATCAGCTGTCAAGGAAGATAACCAATTCTTATGACGCGGTATGTATAGAGGATCTGAACATGCAGGGCATGAGCCAAGCACTTAATTTCGGTAAATCAGTACATGATAACGGCTGGGGAACATTTACTACCTTGTTGTCATACAAACTTATAGATGCAGGTAAAAAACTAATTAAAATAGATAAATGGTTTCCTTCAAGCAAAACCTGTTCCAATTGTGGTGCAGTAAAGAATGATCTGTCTTTATCAGAACGCATATACACCTGTAATGGTTGTGGACTAAGACTAGACAGGGATATAAACGCAGCAATCAATATAAAAAAACAGGGACTGTTATTAGTATAATCTTATATATAACCAAAAACCGTGGGACACACGGGGTTAGCTCGCTTATGCTTAGTGGAAACAGTCACTATCGAACGAGAAGCCCCCACCTCTGAACGTATGCGTAGGTGGTGGGAGTATGTCACAGAATGATATGGATATGCTTTATTCCAATATCAATGAAATGTTAAGACAAGAGGCGAGTCTTATTGAAAGTGCCGATACCGAAATCGGAACGGTTGATGTGGATGAACTCATGGTACCTATTACATTTATTTTAATTCCGAAAGAAATCGGCGAACATACTGCTGTCAGCCTTAATTTTGATGATGAATTGTTTCCTATGGAACGGGACGGCATAACCTTTACTGCAACCATTGCTCGTAATATTTTTAGCGATGCACTTCCCAAAATTGTGATAGATGAAGACGGAACAAGGAAGATAACAGAGGATAATCAAATCGGCATCCGAAGTATCAAAAAAAAGATTTTTCCGGTGATGATCCCGAGGCTTTCAGGCGAAGCAAGGTTTAGTAACGGGACCTATAGAAGGAAAGGGAACCTTAGTATAAATACCAAGAAAACATCATTCGGAATAGAATTTAAAAAAGCACGGCTTGCTATCAAGGTAGGTGATAGGGTGGTTTCTGATAAAATTATACCGGATGAAACACTTTCCGAAGATTCTCACGGGTATGAAATTAATGAAAAAATATCCTTGGATGACGGACAGGTTTGTACCATGACAGTTATTGCCGTTGATAGTATTGGGCTTGAACATCACTATAATGTAGACCATTGGGTTGCAGGTTCCGGCCCTCAAAGGGAACCGCTGTTTGATGATGAGAAAATATATTCCGCTGACGGCAAACTGCTTTGGGAGCAGAAAATGGAGCCTCTGTACTAAAGATGGTATGGTAGTGTGGTACCGGGATATTTTATCGGAAAGAATTGGAGGACACCAATGAATAAGGCTATTCAGGTAATAGGTATAGACTGCTCCACCGATGCGAGGAAAACGGGTCTGTCGTCAGGCTTTTATTACCGATTTCCCCGAGAAAGCCTCACCTATGCAAATAGGCGGGGATGAATCGGTTGTTTTTTTATTGATAGAAACCCCCATACATGATATAACAGTAGTAATACGTAATACTAAGGGGTTATACGGCAATGAATACCTATCAAAGTACAAGACACGCAAAGTTTCTTTTAAACTACCATTTTATATGGATACCTAAGTACAGAAAACATATCCTAGATAATCCTGATATTCGGCAGTTGGTTTTAGATACCATTAACGAACTGGCCGGTATGCATAACTTTAAGGTGCTGGCTATCGAGATAATGCCCGATCATATACATCTTTTTATATCGGCACTGCCGAGATACTCACCAAGTCAGCTTATGAATATCATTAAGGGCACCACCGGCAGACGAATATCAAAATGTTTTCCTGAGCTGAATATTAAAGGCTCCGTTTGGACCAGGGCGTACTTTGCGGCCACTGACGGTAATGTAAGCACCGAGACCATCAAACAGTACATAGAAAACCAAAGGTGATAATATGCAGTTAACCTACAAAGACAATTTAGTGTTTAAAAACAATCAGCCTATTTGCTATAACAACCAAAACTATAAAATTGACAGGCATATAATTTCTATCCCACTTTATAATGACGGATGCCAACGGTTTGCCTTTCCTGTCAAACAGACCGAAAGATTTAACAGTCTTTATGCCTACATTAAAGACGGTTGCAAATTGGGCAAAGCCAAAAAGGTTAAAGCTATTAAGGCTATCAATAACAAAGAACAGCGGTGGATGCTGGATTTAAACCATAAAATTAGTCGCCAACTTATTAATCTTGCTGTGCAAGAGCAGGTTGGCACTATAGTTATGGAAAATCTAAAAAACATACGCAAAACAGCTAAAAGCCTTAAAAGGGCAGACAGAACCCTTCATAGCTGGACCTTCTACGAGCTGCAACAGTTTATTGAATACAAGGCTAAATCAGTTGGGATTAAAGTAGAATATATTAGCCCTAAATATACATCCCAAGGTTGTTCTAAATGCGGCATAATTAAAAAGTCCAACCGCAAAGCAAACCTGTATTCCTGCAAATGCGGTAATCGTATCCATGCCGATTTGAACGCAAGCCGTAACATAACAAAGATCTATTTTAGAACAACAACCTGCTCAGATGGTAATAGTCTGGGTGCCTAAGTTGGTATACCCATATCTTAGGAGGGCTGATGGCACAGCCTAAAGTCTATGTCATACTTGTCTGCCGGAAACGGACTGACATTTAATCAATAGATAACCTCGCAAGTTCCTTTTAGGAATCCTCATTCGTGATGTTAAGAACGGGTGGGGAGGATGTCAAACTGCGTTCCCATGGAATGCAGGACACTGGTTATAAAGGAAGGGACAGACAATCTATTAGAAAAAAGATAGTTTCAAAGTTAGGGGAAAAGGTGGTTTTAACCGGCAATATAGATATACCCGAACAAAATGCAGATACTTTGGACAGCACGATATGTCTGTTGGCCGCCAAGGATTTCATCGAGGGGAATGTATACTACCCTCAAAATATGGGCCTTGCTAAGAGAGAGGGTTGGATATGGGTACTCAAGAATGATGACAAGAATGGATCAAAATGAAATCGATTTGATCGGCTCGATTGAATTCTCGATGAATCGCAGTCGGCTGCCGGTGCAGTAGGAACCGTCCCCGGTGCACCGCCCAGTGCACCACATCCTGGTGCGCCAGGAACCGTCCCCAGTGCATCCCCAGTGCATCGAAATAGAAACATGTCATGATGGCAATACTATCTATCAAGAACGGTATATACAGGATACTTCCTGTCTATAACTTGTATGAAGGTGGTGTATATATGGGGTCGGGCATCATGGACATGTTGGGTTTTTATATTAATATTGCGGATAACAAAAATCTTTTATCTGATGAAGAAATATTGGATTATATGATCAAAAATTATAATTTTGATGATGGAGATCCGGGATCTCAAACCGCTTCAGGGTCTCAAACCGCTTCAGGGTCTCAAACCGCTTCAGGGTCTCAAACTGCATTGGAGTCTCAAACCGCATTGCTGATTAACAATTTTTTGCTTGTATACGGCAGGG
>CAYOQX010000107.1:0-1766 GCA_964406195.1 uncultured Alkaliphilus sp.
AAAGCAGTAGATTATTTCTATAATAAATCTACTGCTTTAATTCTATGGAATTATACCTATTCTTTTGGGTCATCAATTGTTTTGTTGGATGATGAAGAATCCATATTGCATCCGATTTATGGAGAATTGAGGTCCTTTCAGGTACAGGATACCGGTGACATGTTAAACACAAGGGGTTTATCGAGGTATTTTCTGGATATCTATTGGGGAGAAGGCCCGGATATGGATCAATCTGCGATTAACTTCGGTTTGCAAAAAAGGAATTTCAGAGTAATAATACCGGCACTGCATCATGAATAGGGGATAAGTCCTATTGAATATAAGCTGTAGTTTAGGGGTTATGTTAACTATAAGCAGATGATATAATGTATATAAATAAATATATATGAAATAACTTAGCATAAAGAAAGGATATGGTTATGAATCTGACATCATTTTTTGGAATAGGGGTAGGTTGTGTTGTTATAAGTATGATAGCACTTATATTTAGGTTAAACAGAAGAAGTACTGATAACAAACCTTATTTGTTATCGTTATCAGCGCTGGGTTTGATTATATTAAATTGGGTTCTTTATCTGGCCGGGTTTTATGCTGTTATACCTGAAAGGATTGGAGATTTAATATTCCTACCCGCTTGGTTTATAGTATCTATTATTGGTTTTGCAGCTGCTTATAGGGAGTTTAAAAATAACCGTATTTTTGCTGTGATAAACGGTGGATTGGCAATCATCAGTTCCACAGTCGGAATACTTGCGTGGGCAATAGGGAACATGTGATGAAGAAAGCCTATGATAAGAAACAAAAAGGATAAAATATTAAAACACATCGGAAAGTGGGTGTTGTCGGTGGGGAGAAGGAATAAGAATTCGGTGTTAATAATACCGGCTGTGCTTATTATAATACTGGGCAGTATGTTTATCTTTGCACAAAACGAAGTTAATGTTATACTGAACGGTAAAAAAATAAATTTCCCGGACGCTAAACCGTGCATGGACACACAGGCGGGCAGAGTACTTGTTCCGGTCAGATTTGTGGCGGAAAACCTGGGTGCCTCGGTCGAATGGGATCCTGTTGATAAACAGGTAGGTATTATAAGAGGGCAGACAAATATTGAATTCAAACCCGGCGAAGAAACATTCAAATTGAATGATGTGGAAAAATCCATGGATACCATTGTTTTTATTAAAGAGGACAGGACCTATGTTCCTCTAAGAGTAATAGGTGAAAGTCTGGGAATGGATATAGAATGGAACGGAAAAACACATACTGTTCTGTTGGAGGATAAAAACAAAAATGAAAATAAGGATAAAAGCGAAGATAGTAATAAGGATAGAAATAATAGAGAATTTACAGTTCAAGGGGTCGGGTTGGGCCAATCCGAGGATGAATTAATATCCAACCTGGGTGAACCGAACAGAAAGGATTTAAGCGAGTACGGATTCTATTGGTACATTTACAAGAATGATTACAGCAAATATATACAGGTAGGTGTGGAGGACGGCATTGTGGTCGGTTTATATACAAATGCGGATAATTGGAGGTCTGCCGGGGGTATAAGTATCGGTATGGCAAGAGCGGATGCAGAAAAATTGTTGGGAGAACCACTGGAGGCTGTCTTAAAGGATAATGTTAACTACTTAATATCCGGTGCGGATGAAAAAGGTGTATATATTGTGGATGGTAGTTATGTGACCATTTTCTATGATATTCATAATAATAATACTGTAACGGCTTTGCAGATAATAGGCGAAAACACTGAACTCAGT
>CAYOQX010000107.1:1779-3375 GCA_964406195.1 uncultured Alkaliphilus sp.
GAAAAAACGGTATGGAAACTATAGTAGGGAATTGAGGGACGGTTTTGAAAGACAGGTGTTTGACCTTGCAAATTCCGTCAGGGTCAGAGAAGGATTGGAACCGTTTGTATGGAGCGACAAAGCACGGAACAGCTCAAGAAAACACAGCGAAGACATGGCATATAACAATTTTTTCAGCCATACAAATCTAAAAGGGCAAAATCCTTTTGACAGAATGTTGAGGGGAGACATAGCGTATATGTCAGCGGCGGAAAACATAGCGGCAGGCCCTGTAAATGCTATACAAGTTCATGAGGGCTGGATGAATTCATATGGACACAGGATTAATATTTTAGGGGAATGCAAAGCCTTAGGTGTTGGGGTGGCACACAATCCGGACAGCAAATATAAATATTATTATACGCAAAATTTCTTCACCGGAAGATAACAGAATTACAAAAAATATATCAATATTGGGAAGTATAATGAATATAAGCGGGATTATGCGAAGTAATAAAAATGATATGACCGGGGCTTAAAATCAAACAATCTGAGCAAAGGCAGTGATACAGTGGAATATATTGTCAGAAAAGCTGAAGAAAAGGATGCGGCGGAAATATCCGAACTAATTTCACAACTTATAGATTTAAATAATAATGAAACAGACTCGGAAGATGAAGGGTTTTTATCAAGACAAATCAGATTGTTGAATTCCGATCCCGATTATTATATTATCGTTGCAGATATGAAAGGTCAGGTAATCGGCATGGCTTTGGGAATATTATGCCACAACATCTACAAACGGTTATCCCCTTTTATGGTTGTGGAAAATGTGGTTGTGGCTTCTTCTTATCGTAAACAGGGAATCGGTCGCAAATTAATGCGCCATTTGGAGGATTGGGCCATAAGGAACAAATGCGGTTATATCAGCCTGGTTTCCCAAAATAAAAGAAAGGGAGCACACAAGTTTTATGAGGCGTTGGGGTATGAGCATGATGACGGTTTTCAAAAATTTTTGTGTTGATTTGCTGCATAAAAGCGGGGAAATAGGGATAAACGGATTATAATATTTCTTCACCTAACAAATCATTTACAGCATCCTTACTATAATTTATTATAAGCTCCTTCGGAAAATTTACCTCTTCGGCGATTTGAATACAGTTGGAAAAATCAGCTACATCATATGATATGTGAGAATCGCTTCCGAATATAACCTTGACCCCATATTTTTTACAGAGTTTTAAAATAGTTGTGTTGTTTTCGTAAACTCCCTGCCTGTAGCCGTCGGGGCGAAGGGATGCGTTATTAATTTCGAGAGCCACATTATATTGTTTTGAGGCCTGTACCAAAGTATCATAATCCAAAGGATATCTGGAATCATCCGGGTGACCTATAATCTGTACATATGGATTTTTCATTATTTTTAAAATTGCATCGGTATTCTCTTCTTTTGTGCCCGGATTTACACAGGGCGGATGCAGGCTGGCTATGACATAGTCCAGTCTTTCAAGTATATCTTCGGGCATATCTATGCTTCCTTCAAGGTCCAGGATATTGGCTTCCGCACCTTTCAGTAATATCAATCCATCCACCTCTCTGGGTATTACAAACAGATTG
>CAYOQX010000107.1:3385-6165 GCA_964406195.1 uncultured Alkaliphilus sp.
GAAGAAATTTTAAAAGAAAATAACATCGAGTACATTGGCAAAGTGGAGCAGATTGGCACCTCCGGGCATGGCGGGGGTATGGTCTGAAATGCCCAAGACTTTAAGTCTTCTTTTAGCCCTTGATATTAATTCTTCTACGGTACTGTAAGCGTGACCGCTTGCCACGGTATGATTATGTAAGTCTATCAATGTTTTCAAATATATAACCTCTTTTCAAATTTAAAAATGCTTAAACAAAATCCCCCACTTTTGTGTGCGGCGAGTATATTATTTTTGTTCCGATAATCGGTTTAGGGAAATTTTATTGCGAATTATACTCATCTCAATCGAAAATATTATTTTCCCACTCAGTGGGTAATTTAAATATAGTTTATAATATTAACATAAAAATATCCAGGGTTTGCATTATATTTTATATAGAAACGGCCGATATTTTACCGTGCATATTGCACAAAAGCCTGCATTCCCGCAGGGGTTGGCCTTTACAATGTTCCGAAATTAGTGTAGCATTAGAGTTAAGGCAGAGTAGATATTGTGCGTCAAGTATTGTGAGATGGGACGTTGCTCACAAGCGAAAATGGTATTATGGTATGATTAATACTATTTGCGGCATAATATTGCATCCGCTGCATACCAGAGAATTTATCACTTCCTTTCTCTTATGTAGGGCTCTCGCCTAACTTGGGGGGAAAGGAGGTGTAATTTTTGACTCAAGAGAGTGTTTCTTCAGTACAGGAAGTCATGGCTAGAAACAGACTGTCGACAAGGACCCTGGTTTTGGCCGCTATATTTGCATCGATGAATATTGTACTCACAAGAGTCGGTGTTGTTATGCTATTCAGCGGTACTGTACGTTTCAGTCTCGGCAAAGTTCCTTTGATTTTGTCCGGGCTGTTTCTGGGGCCGTTTGCCGGAGGACTGGCCGGTCTGGTAGGGGACGTGCTTGGGGTCATCATGAATTCACACGGTGCACCTATGATTCATCCGGGTTTCACATTGAGTTCGGTATTGACCGGAGCATTGCCCGGGATAATCGTTATTTTAAGCCGCAGGAGAAGATCCTCGCTTTTCAATGTAATTATTTCCAACTTGGTTGTACTGATTTTAGTTAACCTTGTTCTGGATACATTATGGCTTGCACAAATGTATGGGAATCCATATTCGGTGGTGTTTGCCACCAGGCTTATTCCCCATATTATTATTGCCGTAATAAACATTGCTATAACTTATCCCTTGCTTAAAAGTTTGATGAAAACAGGTTTGGTGTCGGACATCGTATAAAATTTAAAAATGAACATATAATGCACGGGACACGGTACTTGTGTCCCGGCAGTTAAAAACATCCTGCAGATAGGAAATATCCAAGGGGTGTTTTTTGTGTTTGTAAAACAGCAACAGTGTGATAAAATAAAATCAGGCAGAAAACTGCTGTTTTTCAAAAAACATAGAAAGGGGAGACAAGAAAATGAAAAGGCTATTACTTATTATGCTGTTGGTAGTTTCCATGCTTACCATGGTGGGATTCACGTCAGTGGAAGCGGACTATTGGGATGAGATTAAGGAAATTTACGAATGGGATGCCATGAAGGGGGAATCAGAGACCGAGTTCAGCATATCTATTCCCGATATGGATATAGATTATCAATACAAGATTTATGTCAATTCTAAATCAAACCTTGATGATCTTAGTTCATATTCAGAGATAAAAATAGAGGATTTACAGGGACAGTCGGACATTCCTGTAATAAAAATGTATTCCTGCAATTCGGATTTTTATATCAACACGGAAGCGGTATTTGCATTTTTATCTGCAATCGATATGGCGGACGGTGTGGAAATAGAAGAAGAATTTGTTTTGTTGGAAAATAATCAGGACGATATTGAAATCGATGCCAAAGAAATGTTAAATGACATCATGCAATTAATAGACGAAATGGATCTTGGTGTAGATTTAAATATGGAAAAGGAAGGCAACACATATACGCTTAAATTAGAATCGGATGAACTGGTTGATCTTTTAGAAGCATATATAAGATATATTCTGGAAAATATTGATCAGTTGCCTGAAAGTTTAATGCAGGGGCAGGAAATTGAAATAACGGAAGAAGAAAAACAGGAGATGTTAGAGGAATATAACAACGCTGTCAATATGTATAAAGAGATAGTAAGGGCGTTTGTTGATGGAAGCAAATTTTATATGCAGAGTACATTTGAGGAAGGTAAGTACAGTGAGGACTCCCAAATAAAAATATCTATTCAGGGATTGCCTGATATGGATATGGAAATACCTGAAATCAAATTGAACATCAAGACAAAATCCGTTGCTACCGGATTAGAATCATCGGATATTGAGTTGCCCACATCGGTATTTAAAATCACAACAGAAGAATTAGAACAACTTATAATGGATAAAATCGGCATAGGTGATATTCCGAAGGCTGTTATAGGTCTTGACGGGTCATATATAATATTTGATGAACTTGATATAGAAGAAGGTCAAATTTCGTTAAAGGTTGAAGAAGGAAGGGCATATATTACAATAAAAGATGCTGGTGAATTGTTTGGCGTGGAATTGGAAAATGAAAATATAGAGGATCCGTTCCATATAAGAAAACTGGACAATTACGGCTTTAATGTGGACTGGAATGAAGAAAGCAGACTGATAGAGGTTTACTAATTATCAACAGGGGTTTTACAAATCAGATTGAATTATAAATGGGCGGGCCGGGCTCGCCCATTTATTGTGTCAGTTTTCGGACAGTTGTACCGGCCCCCAACAG
>CAYOQX010000108.1:0-323 GCA_964406195.1 uncultured Alkaliphilus sp.
CTATTGGAATACCCGAAAGAGATGTAACTGTAAGGATGCCGTCTGTCGGGGGAGGATTCGGTAATAAACAGGAAATTACCGTCGAACCTATTTGTGCGCTTCTGGCTCTGAGAACCAACAGGCCCGTAAGATTGGTTTTCAGCCGCGATGAGGACATAACTTCATCAAGAACAAGACACAGTATGCGTGCATTTCTGAAGACCGGTGTTAAAAATGACGGAACTATTGTTACCAGGGAAGCGGAAGTATATGTAAATAGCGGTGCGTACTGTTCGCACGGAAAGGCGATACCTTATATCGCAGGGACCTCATGGGCACACTCT
>CAYOQX010000108.1:333-4534 GCA_964406195.1 uncultured Alkaliphilus sp.
ATAACAATCCGCATATAAGATTTACAGGTAACTTGGTATATACAAATTCACCTGTAGGAGGGGCCTACAGAGGATTCGGCGACCCTCAAATGTTCTTTGCAAACGAGAACCACTTTGACTATATAAGCAAGGAATTAAATATAGATCCTGTGGAATTCCGTCTGAAAAATGTAATAAAAGCAGGCGAAGAAGACAGGGTTTGCAACTGGAATATGGAAAATGCCAGTCTGGATGAATGTATAGCAAAGGGTGCTGAGGAATTCGGATGGGATGAAAGGCACAGCAGCAAGGAAAATACGGACAATAGTGTTCGTAAGGGATACGGAATGGCTGCCTTTACCTACTCAAGCAGTAGTATTCCGCCCGGGGCACCTGATACAACTTCAGCAAGTATTAAGCTGAACGATGACGGTACTGTAACATTGATGACAGCTTCCGTGGACTTGGGACAAGGTTCCGAAACGGTCTTTGCTCAAATTATTGCGGAAGAACTTAATATAATGCCTGAAGATGTAATATTTGCCGAAATCAATACGGATATTACACCATATGATGTGGGCACCTATGGAACAAGACAGGTTTATATAGGGGGCCGTGCGATTCAATTAGCCGCACAGGACCTGAAAAGTAAACTTGACTTATTTGCGGCCGAAGTATTAGGCGGGGAAAAAGACGACCTGGTTTATGAAAACAGGAATGTTTGGCTGAAGGATAAACCGGATGAAAAAATAAGTATGTACGAAATAGCTCAAAAATCATACTTTGGAGAAAAACCGGTACAAATTGTAGGGAACGGAATTTGGAACAGCCAGGGAATTGTACCTGCTTACGGTGCTCATTATGCAGAAGTTGATGTTGATATGGAAACGGGAACAGTAAATGTTTTAAGGATGGTTGCTGTTCATGATGTAGGCTGTGTTATAAATCCTGCTTTAGCTGAAGGACAAGTTGAAGGAGGAATTATGATGGGGCTGGGCAATGCATTATTTGAAGAAATAAAAAGAGATGGCGAAACGGGAGAGGTTCTGACCGACAGTCTTCAGACTTACAGACTGCCGACAGCTACGGATATGCCGGAAATCAAAACCATTTTTGTGGAAAATAAGACGGAAAAAGGACCTTACGGTGCCCTTGGTATCGGAGAACCTTCATTTATACCGTCAGCCGCGGCTATAACCAATGCTATTTGTGATGCTATCGGAACCAGAATTTACTCTATGCCTTATACCCCTGAAAAAATAATTTCTGCAATAAAGACTGCGGATTCCGGAAAGGATGTGTAAGACTATGGCAAATTTTGAATACCACTCACCTGAAACTATTGATGATGTTATCAGTCAACTAAGCGCTGAGGGAGAAACCGCTATATTGGCCGGCGGTACGGATCTTATGGTGCAACTGAAAGAAAACCAAGTATGTTTCGATAAGCTGGTAAGCTTCAGATATCTGCAGGAGCTTAAAGAAATTACCGTAGAATCCAATGGAGACCTGAGAATAGGAGCCATGGCAACTATCAGCGATATAATAAATTCGCCTTTGGTGACAGAGTTCAATACGACGATTAAAAAGGCGCTCGGTACAATCGGTTCAAAACAAATTCGTAATATGGCAACGCTCGGGGGCAATCTCTGCAATGCATCCCCGGCAGCTGATTCCGCACCGATTTTATTGGCTTTTGATAGTTTGGTAGAAATCACAGGTCAAGATAAAACGGAACTGATTCCTTTGGATGATTTTTTCCTGGGCAAGGGGCAAACTAAATTAGACAAAGGGGAACTGCTTTCCGCTATTATAATACCTGCGGAAGCCCGGGATTACAAATCCGAATATATAAAATTGGGGATCAGGCAATCAGCCGATATAGCAGTGGTTAGTGTAGCAACGGCATTGAAAATTGAGGACGGAATATGTACGGATGCAAGGATAGCCTTAGGTTCCGTGGCGGACAGACCGATGCGTGCTGCCGAAACGGAAAAGTTACTGAAAGGAACATCGCCGGTGGACAATTTAGACAAAATAATCGAGAGTGCCGAGAAAGAATGTACTCCTATAACCGACATTAGGGCCACAGCGGATTATCGCCGTGAAATGGTTGGTGTTCTGGTAAAACGCAGCATACTATCAATATGTCAGTGAAAGAGGAGGGACATTAAAATGGGCCGAAAGATACAGTTTCATATAAATAATGAGGAAAAAGAAGTATTTGTTCAAGAGGATCAAACACTGTTGGATGTAATCAGAAATGACTTAGGTCTGACCGCTTCAAAAGATGGCTGCGGCAACGGGGAATGCGGTGCATGCACAATTATCATGGACGGCAAAGCGGTCAAATCATGTCTGATTTTGGCGGTAGAGGCGGACGGCCGTACTATTCAAACCGTGGAAGGCCTGTCCGAGGACGGTAAACTGGATCGTTTGCAGGAAGCCTTTTTGGAAATCGGAGCAATCCAATGCGGATTCTGTACCCCCGGCATGTTAATGTCGGCTACCGCACTCCTCAATGAAAATAAAGAACCCAGTGTTGAGGAGATAGAGGAAGCCCTGGCAGGCAACATTTGCCGATGCACAGGATATACCAAAATTGTTGAGGCAATCCAATCCGTCGGCAAAGAAGGGTAAACTGCTTACCTGTAGATAATTGCTAATTGAATTTTAGCAGAGAAACTGCTTTGCTATCAGGGAAAATTTTGATAGCAGAGATGTTAGAAGAATCCTTCAAATAAATGTAGACACTTTTAGGCCACTGAAAAAGGAAATTTCAGTGGCCTCAATTAAAATATACCCCTACCCTCCACCCTCCAACCTTCAACCTATTCGGAGGTGGGGGTATTTTTTTATTTCTATCCCTTACTTTGCTCAGGATAGGGCGTTTTTTCTCTTCTTCCATCCCTTACTTTGCTCAGGGTGGGATATTTTTTTGATTTTCATCTTGCCCCTTGCTCACCGGTTTAATGATATAATTGTTCACAGCTGATTTTGTTGGATTTTTGCTCTGCTATATATTGAACCATTTTTGCATATACAGTATACTTATGTTATGCCAAATTATGGCATGGGTGTGTGACTATAGAAAAATTAATCAGGAATGTATTTCCATCTGCAGAAATGTTTACATTTGATAAATTCAGGGTATTTTTGTACTGTTGACTTGGCCGACTCTACTATCTACCATGCATTTAAGATGGAGCGTTCTTCCTTGTTTTGTAGAATGAGATTGGAGTGATTTATTTGGGAATTTAGTTAAAAATGATAAGGTTTATATTTATGATACGACTTTAAGGGACGGTGCCCAGGCTGAGAGCATATCCTTTACGGTAAAAGATAAGATAAGGATAGCAAGAAAATTGGATTCTTTGGGTGTAGATTATATAGAAGCGGGAAACCCCGGATCTAACCCGAAGGATATGGAGTTCTTTGACAGAATAAAGGAAAAACCTCTGCGCCATGCAAGGCCGGTGGCTTTTGGCAGTACCCGAAGGCCGGGAATAAAGGCGGAGGATGATGCAAATGTAAGGGCCCTTCTTACGGCTGATACCGAAGTGGTGGCCATCTTCGGAAAGAGTTGGGATTTTCATGTTACGGATATTATAAGGACCACTTTGGAGGAAAACCTGAATATGATTCGGGATACCGTGTCTTTTTTAAGGGCTCAGGGCAAAGAGGTAGTATTTGATGCGGAACATTTCTTCGACGGATATAAGGCCAACAGGGGATACGCCCTAAAAGCCTTGGAGGCAGCCAAGGAGGCGGGAGCCGATTCTTTGGCCCTTTGCGATACCAACGGAGGCTGTTTTCCTTTTGAAATAACGGAGATAATCAGGGATGTGGTAGAGAGATTTGACATATCCATAGGTATCCATTGTCATAATGACGGCGGCATGGCGGATGCCAACACCATCGCAGCCGTGCAGGAAGGGGCAAACCAGGTACAGGGAACCTTCAACGGTTACGGGGAGCGCTGCGGCAATGCCAATCTATCCGTAATCATACCCAACCTTCAATTAAAGTTGGGAAAATCATGTATAAAAGAGGAAGGAATGAAAGAATTAAGTACAACCTGTCGTTATATAAGCGAGATAGCAAACCTGCCGTTTGATGAAAGGCAGCCCTATGTGGGAAGAAGTGCCTTTGCGCACAAGGGCGGGATGCATATTGACGGGGTCCAAAAAAATCAACACTCTTTTGAACATATTGTACCGGA
>CAYOQX010000108.1:4544-6138 GCA_964406195.1 uncultured Alkaliphilus sp.
AACTTGTGGGAAATGAACGGAGGATACTCATGTCCGAGGTTTCGGGCAGGGGTACAATACTAAAGAGGATACAAAAAATTGCACCTTGGGTTTCCAAGGAATCGGAGGAAACTATCCTGATTATGGATAAATTAAAACAAATGGAGCATGAGGGCTACCAATTCGAGGGTGCGGAAAGCACATTTGAGCTGATGGTAAGGCGGGTTTTTGGAAAATCCAAAACCTTCTTTGAAGTAAAGGACTTCAGAGTTTTATGTGAGGAACATTGGCAAAATGACTACAGTGCATCGGCTATAGTAAAAGTGAAGGTAGACGGAAACGAGGAAATCATTGCGGCTGAAGGGGACGGTCCCGTAAATGCTCTGGACAGGGCACTTCGTAAAGCGTTGGAAATATTTTATCCACAGCTGAAAAGAATGCGCCTGACAGACTATAAGGTAAGGGTAGTGGATACTACAAAGGCCACGGCTGCTGAAGTAAGGGTCCATATTGAATCCACCGACGGAGAAAAGGTTTGGGGTACAGTAGGCCTTTCCAGCAACATCATCGAAGCCAGCTGGGATGCATTGGTAGACTCCATAGAATACTTTCTATACCTAAACTAAGCACAGGTAAGCACAGGGGACGGTTCTTTTTGCTTCCTGCAAACTTACCCCCCTACATTTGGGTACCAATGGCATGGGGAATGACTTGTAACTATTTGTATTATGATGCATGGGAGACAGTCCTCAGCGCATCATTTATTTTATAATATATGATGCGCCAGGAACCGTCCCCAGTGCATCAGGAGGTTATTGTGGTGATAATGTGAAAAAAATAACAACAGTTATACTTATTGTAGTAGGAATCATATTTTTGAGCATACCTTTTTTAAGTCGTGAAGTCATAAAATTCAAAATGAAATCACATCAGAATCTATTAGATAATTTGAGTGCTGAAGAATTGGAAGAGAATGAAAACTTAGAAGCTGATTATGATTATTCCGCTGTAGAGGATATAGATGAAAGATCCATTTTTGCCGGGTTCAACCAATCCTATGAGAATGCAATTGTTGGACATATTATTATTCCGGACTTAAATATAAATCTTCCTATTTTAAAAGGTACTACTGAAGAACATCTGACAGTAGGTGCCACGACCATGAAAAGTGATCAAAAAATGGGAGAGGGGAATTATCCATTGGCAGGCCATTATATGAAAAACAAAGATTTATTATTTGGCTCCCTTTTAGATATAGAAAAGGATACCATAGTGAGGATAACAAACAAAAAAATGATATATGAATACAAAATATACGAAACTTTGTTGGTTCCCGATACTTCAGTACATTTATTGGATGACAAAATTGCAAAAGAACATGGAAAACCAATTATTTCTTTGATGGGTTGTTATTATACATCCAAAAACAAAAAAAGGTTTTTTGCTTTTGGGGAGTTGGTGGATGAGTATCCCTATGATTCCGGGAGATTTATCCAATGAGGATCATAAGAAAAAAGCACAGGGGACGGTTCTTTTTGCTTCTTTTCTAACTTGAAAATAAATCTGTCAGAAGCAAAAAGAACCGTCCCCTGTGCTTTTCCCCTGTGCTTTTCCC
>CAYOQX010000109.1:0-5813 GCA_964406195.1 uncultured Alkaliphilus sp.
TCCGCCGAGGGCATCCACAACAGCCTCATTTGTTAATTGAAGGGCCTCCTCCACGGTTTTCCCTCTGATCATTTCAGTTGCCATACTTGATGAAGCTATGGCCGGTCCGCATCCAAAAGTTTTAAATTTTACATCTATAATAACATCATCGCTTATTTTCAGGTATACCTTCATAGTATCCCCGCATCTCGGATTGCCGACCTCACCTGTTGTATCCGCATCCTTGATCTCTCCAATATTTCTCGGGTTCATGAAGTGGTCCATTACTTTTTCACTATACATTGGTTTCATCCCCTTTTACATTTTCATATAATGGTGACATCTGTCTTAATCTATCTACAATCAGTTGTAGCTGTTCTATAACATAATCTATTTCATCTTCCGTGGTGAAATCACCTATTGTTAACCTCAGTGAACCGTGCGCTATTTTATGGGTTAATCCGATTGCCGATAAAACATGCGACGGCTCCAAAGAACCTGATGTGCAGGCTGAACCGCTTGATGCGGCAATTCCTACCATATCCAGATTTAATAAGAGTGATTCTCCCTCTATAAATTCAAAAGAAATATTTACATTGCCGGGGAGCCTTTTTGTAGGATGTCCATTTAATTTTGTATACGGTATTTTTGTCATAATCCTATCAATCAGTCTATCCCTCAATCCTGTCAACCTGTCCACATGCTCATCTATATTTTCATGTGCCAGCTCCGCAGCTTTGCCGAGGCCCACAATTCCGGGCACATTCTCCGTACCCGCCCTTCTTTTCATTTCCTGAGCCCCTCCATGTATTAATTGATGAATTTTTGTACCTTGTTTTATATATAATGCACCTACACCTTTAGGCCCGTATATCTTATGAGCAGAAATTGATAACAGGTCTACGTCAATTTCTTTCACATCAATTCTTTTATTCCCATAAGCTTGTACCGCATCGGTATGAAAAATGATTTTTCTTTCTTTGGCTACCTGTGCGAGTTCCCTGATTGGTTGTATGGTACCTATCTCATTATTGGCGTACATAATACTGATCAAAATAGTATTATCTTTAATCGCATTTTCCAGATCACCTACGTTGATTAAACCGTGTTTATCAACATCTAAGTATGTTACCTCAAAACCTTTTTTCTCAAGGTCTTCACATGCATGCAATATAGCATGATGTTCAATCTTGGAGGTTATAATATGATTGCCCTTATTTTTGTTTGCAAGTGCAACCCCTTTTACGGCCCAGTTATCAGCCTCGGTTCCTCCGCCGGTAAAAAAGATTTCACCGGATTTTGAATTCAATGTTTTTGCAATTCTGTCCCTTGCTGTATCAAGTGCGGCTCTGCTCCGTCTGCCTATATTATAGATGCTTGACGGATTGCCGAAATTAACATCGAAAAACGGTAACATTTCTTCCAATACTTCCTTTTTTACAGGTGTGGTTGCAGCATAATCAAAATAAAATTGTGTACACATCTGATCCTCTCCCTACAATGTATATTTATGTTCTGAATCTACCATCTTTTCATAGTCATCCAACATGTCCTGTAAAGTAATAGAATCAATAACATCGCTGATACTGGTTTGTATTTTTTCCCATACTACTTTAGCCATACAATAATCAGCATCATTGCACAACACAGGTTCATCCTCCAAAATACAATCTGAAGGACCTAGAGGACCTTCCAATACTCTGATAATATCCCCGACTGTTATCCCGGAGGGTTCATGGGCCAACATATAACCGCCCTGTGCACCCCTTACACTTTTCACCAATCCGGATTTTCTAAGTTCAGCAACCAGTTGTTCTAAATAATGATCCGAAATTCGTTGCCTTTCAGCAATGCTCCTTAGAGGAATAGGTCCTTCTCCGTTATGCATTGCCAGGTCGAACATAGCTTTCAGACCATATCTTCCCCTAGTAGAAAATTTCATTTCTTGCCTCCTTTAATCCAGGTGATTTAATCCCAAGTGAAATGATAGGGATTCTCCAATAATTATAGTATACCCTACTATTTCTGTCAACATTAATTTTTTTATTTTTAAACAAGGCCTGTCCATTTTAAATGATGTGAATATCTACTTTGAATGGTATGAATATCTACCGTTATCGTTAATGTGTCCAATGCTTTTTTATTAAATCTTTGCGATAATATTATTGGCAGAATTAAGGAGAGGTATCCGCCTCTCCACAATTCTGCCAATATGATTAATTTTCTTTTTTGTCCTCAACTTCCTCTTCTGTAACCTCTTGTTCATCTTCTATTGTTTCTTCTGTTTCTTCCGTGTCACCTATTGCCTTTTCTTTAATATCACCTGCCATATTTTCCATAATATCATCTACCATATTTTCTGTAATATCATCTGTCATTTCTTCTTCTATAAATCCTTCTATGGTTTCTATATCCTCCGCTATACATTCATCTGTGTATTCATCATGTTTCACAATCTCTTTCTCCACCGGTTCTATTTCATCGACTATTCTAAAATCTATCTCCTTATCCATATCATTTATTATTTCCGACTCTTCCGATTTTTCCGTACTTTCTTTTGTTTTTGGAAAGTAATCAACACGAATTGGTTTTTCCGGATAAGACCCCATAAGATCCCCCCTTATACGAGTATCTGATAAAAATATTTCACATTAATTATTTTAGAAACAGCAATCATTTTTAATAAAAAGCTACCGTTACGGTAGCTTTTGCCATTGCTGCTTGCATAATTAATTATGCTTAATCATCTTTGCACGGTTTACATGTCCTATGTTTAAGTTGTCGCGGAAAGAAGTTTGGAAATTTTGACGATTCGAATTCATCGCATATTTCTTCAGGATGAAAATCTTCACATTCAGGCGGAGCAGGACAAAAACCGTATTCCGGAATAAGTAGCTCTACTCTACCAACTACTTTAATAGTCATAAATACCCCAATGGTAAATATTAATGATCCTCTGTCAGGCACCGGTTCAGTTAATGATTCAGATAAAGTATCAACCATAATTTTAAATGTAAATTCATCCCTGGCCCTCGGAATATATAGAACTACATCTTTCTGAATTGGAGGCAATTTTCCGGTGATACTTTCAACAGCTCCTGTTACAGTGTTTTTGATTCTTACCGTAAAAGTGACCCTAACCTTAAATCTTACCCTTCTAAAATTCGGCCTGTGCGGTATGTCCGTAATCACTAATGTCCCCCTGATAATTTCCCCGGGGTTAAATATTACATCCAGGAATTTAAATTCAGGTATGCAGCTATGTGGAATCCTAACCCTTACGTCCTCAATACACTCCCTCTGCTGACACTGAAAATATACTTTGTCAACCATTACGCAGGCAGTTTTAAAACTTGGATAGTGTGGTCTACCCTTCGAATCGAGATCAGGATTTAATGACATAGGTTTCCCCCCTTATTTTATTTTTAATTTTAATCTATTAATAATTTTGCTAGTAATATCATAATATGGAATAGGTTTATATTTGTGATTGATTATAAAAATTTTTTAAAGGATGTGTGTTCTATGCAATTAACAGCTCACCAACAGTATTTAGTCAGGCCAAGCAGGGATATAGTATATTATTTCTTTCTGCGTAATGATAAATCTCTGAACTATAATACCTATGACAAAAACAATGTTTTACTTGACAGTACAAAATTGTTTTCTAATATCATAGATTTCTCGGTAGCTATTGGCAAAAATGAAGAAATCCACCTGATCTGTATTACATCAGGAGGGAAACTGAAGCATTATATAAACAAAAATAATAATTGGAGCTACAAAGTTGTCTCAAGACCCGATGTTAAATCAAATGTATATAAATATTTAACAATATATGTAGATGGTGAGTATACACATGCTTTCTATACAAAAACAAATTTATTAACCCAGGCATTATCAACTATTGAACATATATACTGGAATGGCAAAGATATCAATAAAGTTATAGTGAGCAATTACATCCACGGTAAATATATCAGTCCCTTTCGAATATCCTCCGATAATATGGGGAATTTCCATATGGTATATAAGGTGTTTTATAAAGACAACCATCAATTATATTACAACAGGTTTAAAACATTAACAAAAACATGGACATCAAATGAACCGGTAACAGACCTGCAAAATGAACACTCACATCCCTATATATTTATAGATCGGGAACGAAATCTACATTTGGTTTGGTGTACAATAGAACAAGGCAATTTTGTCTTAAAATATAAAAAAAGACATGATATAATCGATACCACATCAAATTGGTCTAATACGCAGACACTATCTAATAAAAATTCAAACTGTATTTCCCCCATATTAATCCAAAGGTTAAATAGCCTGGTAATTTACTATAAACGAAATGATAAAATTATAGAAATTGTATCAAAGGATTTTGGAGATTCTTGGACATACCCAACAAATAATAGGTCTTATTCTATTAAAAAACCTGAAATTATACAATACTCCAATAATCCGCAGGCAGACGATAGATACCTGGCTGAACATGTTTATGGTAATATTGGGGATACAATAGAAATAATCGGTGTGGATCTATTCAATAATAAAAATCAAAACAGTCCTCCAACACAATTAAATTCAAATCTTGGCCCGGATTTCTCTGCTATAGATCAAACTAATAAAAAAACTCCTTTAGCCAAAGATATGGTTGATGAAAATATAATTAGTGAGGATATAGATGAAAAAATAAATGCAGTATTATTACAGATAGCTGAATATAAATCCGAACGTAAAAATGAGCAAAAAAATAATGACGAGACAATTGGTCCTGATAAATTAAATGACACGGTAAGCAAGATTGAGGAATCAAATAGCATAATGAATGAACTGCTCTACGATTATAGTACCTTGGAAGATCAACTTTTCGAGATAAAGGAGGAGAGCCGGGAGCTTGCAAGAGTTATCAGTGATTATGAAATAAATTTGAATTTGTTGGAAGAAAAAATGGTAGATTATAAAAAACAAATGCTTATCTTTCAGGAAAAACTCAGCAGTATCACCCCAAACGGTGGTATGTTTCAACGTTTTATAAATCTTTTTAAGTAAACCGATATATTTTGAACCTAATTAAATAATACTGTCAAATATAAACAAATAGTCTATTACCTTAGAAAGAATACCCCTTCTATGTTTTAGTTCAGTAAGGAAGGTTCATTTTAAGGTATAGACTGTTTGTTTATATTGTTTTTGTTGATACATGTATTTTTATTAATACAATAGAGGACGTTTTTTTACCTGCTCGGACCTTTTACACTTATCAATAGCCTCACAATTAAAACAGGTTCTGGATAATTTATCCGCTTTATATAGGATTCTGCCCAAATCCGTGTTGTGTTCTTTTTTTCTATGAGTTTTAATTGCTCCTATGATACGGGCCCTTTCATTTTCAGAAAAACCGCATCTATGCAAAATATCCTTAGCCAATTCTCCGCTGACTATAGCATGATCTCGGCCCGTTTCATATTCCACCCATCTGCCAATATCATGCAGCAGGCCTGCTGCATAGATTTTTTCCTTGTCGATTGATAACTTCTCTTCCAGGGCTAGAATCCAGGATATTCTGCAAACATCCAGTAAGTGGTTTATGTCATGATGACAAAAAATTCTGCTTTCCTCCAGTTTCTTAATTTTAGCAATATAACTGAGGAAATCGGCATCTTTCAGTATACAGTTAACCCTTTTCATTCCAATCATCCCTTTTGTAAATCTGTTCTCCCCTGAGTTCATCGATGATTTTTCCGATCTCCCTGCCCTCAATTGTCAAAAGAGGTGCAATCTCGTATAAAGGTATCATAACGAAAGCCCTCTCATGCATCCTC
>CAYOQX010000109.1:5823-6128 GCA_964406195.1 uncultured Alkaliphilus sp.
AATATATCGATATCTATTATACGCGGGCCAAAGCGTATTGTTTTTTTTCTTTTCATTTTATTTTCAATGCTCTGTGTGAACCTTAGGAGTTCCCCCGGCTCCAAATCAGTTTCTCCTTCCAGTACAATATTCAGAAACCAATTTTGGTTCTTATATCCCACAGGTTCTGTTTCATAATAATATGACAGTTTTAAAATCCTGATCTTTTCTTTGAGCAGTTCTACGGCCTTATCCAGGTTAAATTTGGTATCACCTATGTTACTTCCCAGACTGAGATATGTTTTATTCATTAGTACAGTCCCTCT
>CAYOQX010000110.1:0-5192 GCA_964406195.1 uncultured Alkaliphilus sp.
CCTCATAACTATGCATATCAAATAGAAGTAACGATTCACGCTATGTTTAACAGTAAGAACCGGGACATAGGGGGAATAGCAGATGCGGATTTTATTGAAAAAAATCCTTTTATTGCTATAGCCCTGATATTAGGCAACTTTTACAATAAGGTGCATGTTAGTTTTAAGAGAAAGATGGATAACTTTTTCGAGAAATACTATGCGGAAATGGGCAAAAGCATATCAGAAATGGGAGAAGAAACAATTAAGAATATAGTAGAGGATTTTACCGACATAGTATCTACAATTTAATAGGTTTTTATATTCCCGTCTTTATAATAGGCGGATTTTTTCTTTATTTTAAAAATAAAGGACTTGCCAAAACCGAACAATAAGATTTTAAATCTATATAATGATATATTAGTATAAATATTTCATACATTAAAATTATTGAATCGGCGGGAACCGATAAAAGATCAGTAATAGGCCTGAGCAAGTATTGTTTAGGCCTTTATTAAGGTTTATTATATATTAAAATAGCTAGAAATAATTAATATATACCAATATTTTAATATTATTGTGGTTAATATTGAAAAAGAGGGTAGTATTAGTGTAATAATGATAATCACGGTATAATATCTTTTTTACGGGATAGTATGTTCATTGCTTGTGGAATAATATAGCATAATAACAAGTTTGAAGTAAGGATGTTTTTTATTTTATTTATTTGTTCGTCTGCAAAGGGGTGAAAGCATATGACAGAATTATGGGAATTATTTACTATGTTTTTTCGTATAGGTGCACTCACCTTCGGTGGTGGCTATGCAATGATTCCTATTATACAAAGAGAAGTTGTAGAAAAAAAGAAATGGTTCAGTGATGAGGAAATTATAGATTGTTTTGCTATAAGTCAATTTACACCGGGGGCTATTACTGTTAACACCGCAACCTTTGTAGGCTACAAAAGGAAAGGTGTCATGGGCGGGATCGTTGCAACAGCGGGGGCGGTATTACCATCTTTGACCATGATAACCATAATAACAACATTTTTTATGAATTTTCAGGATTATGAAATAGTGCAACATGCCCTTGAGGGTATTAGAATAGGGGTAGTTGCTTTAATTATAAATACAGCTCTTAGGATGTTTATACGCATTATAGAGAATAGAATGGATTTAATATTATTTATAGTTGCATTTATATTTATAGCTTTTACCGATTTTTCTCCGATTATTGTAATATCTGTATCAGCATTATCGGGAATACTTAAGGACAGGATCGAAGTTAGATTCAAGGAAAAGGACGATAAGGACAGGGATAAAGACAGGGATGAGGACAGGGGCGAGGATAGGGATACAAAATGATTTATTTAAAATTGTACTTGGAATTTTTTAAAATCGGTCTATTTGCTGTGGGTGGAGGTTTTACTGCAATTCCATTTATCAGACAGTTGGCGGAAAAACACGGTTGGATCACCCAAAAACAAATATTAGATATGATAGCAATATCCGAATCCACCCCAGGATCCATGAGTGTGAACTCAGCTACATTTGTAGGCAATACAACAACAGGAATACTGGGAGGATTGGTAGCGGCCATAGGGGTTATAACCCCGCCTATCATAATCATTCTACTGGTGGGATATTACTTTCTAAGGTTTAGTGAAGCACCGGCTACAAAATCTGCATTTAAAGGTATAAGGCCGGCGGTGACAGGTCTTATCGCCGCAGTAGGCTTTGATATAGCAAGAACAGTTCTGCTCAACATAAACATTGTTGAAAATAAATTTGCTCTCGGTTTATTATCAGCATTAAATATAAAAGCAATTATATTGTTCGGCATTGTTTTATATTTGATGATTAAATATAAAAAGCATCCCATAATATATTTGTTGGGTTTAGCTGTAATAGGAATTATATTTAAACTTTAAAAACATCCTGAGACCATAATAATATTAAATATTGAAATGTAGATTAAAAGGGTTGCAATATATAAAGATATTGACATATAAATATGAATATGATATATATAAAAATAGTTAGCACTCAGTTCGATTGAGTGCTAACAAAATTAAATGCAAACTTTTATTATGAAGGGAGAGGTACATTTGGCAATAAGGGAATTTAAAGCAGAATCCAAAAGGTTATTGGACCTGGTAATTAACTCTATTTATACCCATAAAGAAATATTTTTAAGAGAATTAATTTCAAATGCCAGTGATGCTATCGATAAAATATACTACAGGGCGTTAACCGACCGTAATATACAATTCAACAAAGATGACTATTATATAAAAATTATCGCAGATAAAGACAACAAGATACTAAAGGTTATAGACACGGGTATAGGGATGACAAAAAAGGAATTGGAAGATAATCTGGGAGTTATTGCGAAAAGCGGGACATTGGAATTTAAAGAAGATACGGAAATAAAGGACGGCCATGATGTAATAGGCCAATTTGGTGTCGGTTTCTATTCTGCGTTTATGGTAGCGGATAGGGTTACCGTGATAAGCAAATCCCCGGACAGCGAACATGCATATAAATGGGAATCTGAAGGGGTTGACGGATATACCATCGAAGAATGGGAGAAAGATACAGTCGGCACGGAAATTATTTTAAAAATCAAAGAAGATACGGAAGATGAAAATTATAGTGAATTCTTAGAAGAATACAGGTTGAAAGGTATCATAAAAAAATATTCTGATTTTATCAGGTATCCAATAAAAATGGATGTTACTAAATCGAGATTGAAAGAAGGCAGTGAGGATGAATATGAGGACTACATAGAAGAAGAGACAATCAACAGCATGGTGCCGATTTGGAGAAGAAACAAAAACGAACTTACTGAAGAAGATTATATCAATTTCTATTTCGAAAAAAGATATGGGTTTGATAAACCTATCAAACATATTCATATAAGTGCTGATGGTGCCGTCAGATATAATGCGATTTTATTTATCCCGGAGCAGATTCCTTATAATTACTATACAGTAGAATATGAAAAGGGATTGGAGCTATACTCTAACGGTGTGCTTATTATGGATAAATGCTCGGATCTGATTCCCGATTATTTCAGTTTTGTAAAGGGAATGGTAGACTCGGAGGATCTATCACTGAACATTTCCAGAGAAATGCTTCAACATGACAGACAGCTTAAATTAATTGCAAGAAATATCAGAAATAGAATTAAAAGCGAATTGCTGAGATTATTAAAAACAGACAGAGAAAAATATGAACAGTTCTATAGCTCCTTTGGCAGACAAATAAAATATGGGGTATATAGTGATTTTGGAAACAACAAGGAAATTTTACAGGATTTATTAATGTTCTATTCTTCAGAAGAAGAAAAACTTGTAACCTTGGACGAATATGTTTCAAGAATGAAAGAGGAACAGGAATATATATATTATGCTACAGGCGAATCCAATGAAAGGATATCCGTTTTGCCGCAAACTGAACTACTGTCGGAAAAGGGATTTGAAATTCTTTATTTGACAGATGATGTTGATGAGTTTGCGTTGAAGGTACTGGATGCCTATAAGGAGAAGGAATTTAAATCGGTATCCGACAGTGATTTAGGCATTGAAGATACTGAGGATGAGGATAAAAAAGATGCCAATGAGGAATTGTTTAAAGAAATGAAAACTATACTATCTGACAAGATAAAGGATGTAAGGGCATCACAAAGATTAAAATCTCATCCTGTATGTTTAATAAATGAGGGTGAAATTTCAATCGAAATGGAGAAGGTATTGAGTGCAATGCCGGACAACCAAAATATTAAGGCTGAAAAGGTACTGGAGGTAAATACGGATCATGATGTATTCGGGGCATTAAAAGATGCTTATAAAAATGATGAAGAAAAATTCACCTTGTTTACCGAACTGCTTTATAATCAAGCCCTGCTTATTGAGGGATTATCAATAAACAACCCGGTGGAATTCAGCAATGATATTTGCAAATTGATGATTTAGATTTATCCTGCAGATACAACAAATTATTTCAAATGATAAACTTTCCATCAATTGTATAACTGCGCCTGCTACAGATATTTTCTGTGGTGGGCTTATTTTTTAATTTTAAAGAATATTGTGCAGGGGGTTCAGTAAAAAATCCGATGGTAGGTATATCAAAGGCAAATTTTTTCATTTTTAATTTGTTATGTATTATGTTAGAATCTCACTATGGGCTATAATGACACAGTTTTCATATAGGGGGTAAAAATGATATACGACTGTCACATTCATACAAAATTTTCTACGGATTCTACAATGAATATAGAGGATGCCATTGAAGTTGCAGGAGAACAGGGTATTGGTCTTATAATAACCGACCATATGGACTACAAACATTGCGTACCAAATGAATTTATATTTGATCCTGATGAATACTTTAATGAATATGGGGTATATAGAAATGAAAAACTCCTTATTGGTGTTGAAATAGGTTTTAAGGAGGAGGCTCTTAAGGAAATTAGGAATCTTGTGAATAATTATCCTTTTGATTTTATTTTGGGTGCTATTCATATTGTAAACGGAATGGATATTTACTATAAAGATTATTATATGGGCAAAAGCAAAAAACAGGCTTATGAGGAATATCTAAAAGCCATCCTTCTATTGGTTAAACATCATGATTTGTTTGATTCCCTGGCTCATATAGATTATATAACCAGGTACTCAACATATGAAGATAAGAATCTTTATTATACGGAATTTCCCGACCTGATAGATTCTATCCTTAAAGAACTCTCTAATGCCGACAAGGCAATCGAAATAAACACAAGATGTATTCATGATAAAAAAACTGCAGATAATCTCATCGAAATTCTCCAAAGGTTTAAGGAACTTGGTGGAAAATATATTACTATAGGTTCGGATGCTCACAACCCGGAAGATATAGGTATAAACTTTGATAGGGTTAAGGAGATTGTTCACATGTGTAATCTGAAACCTGTATATTATAAGAAAAGAAAACTTTGTTATATAAAATAATACTCTTGGACAATAGCCATAAATGAACTTAATATAAGGCATATTGTGTTGTCCACTTTATATGGGGTAGAAAATTCCATATCGGAATTTTGAAACTTTTTTTAAGGAACTTGCAAATTATGCTTGAATTTTAAAAAGATACGTGTTAGAATATCAATTATGAAATAACCGTATTGCCGTATTACGTGGCGAAATCTCCGTTAATAGGCCAAATTCT
>CAYOQX010000110.1:5212-6052 GCA_964406195.1 uncultured Alkaliphilus sp.
GAGTGTGTTTGGATAATGCAAGAACCAATTTGTAATGTTTCATATTTTTAAAAGAACATACCTTAAGGAGGTACCAATAATGAAGTTTAATATAGTTGATGTTTCGAAACCAAATTTATATAAAGATACCTTTCCTTATGATGAGATACCGAAGGTGGTATTTAACAATATACAATTGCCGATGGAATTACCGGAAGATATTTGGATAACTGATACCACGTTTAGGGACGGCCAGCAATCTATGACAGCCATGACCACAGAACAAATGGTAAAAATTTTTGATATGCTTCACAGGCTTGATAACGGTTCCGGTATTATAAGACAAACCGAATTTTTTTTATATGATGAGAAAGACAGAAAAGCCGTGCAGCAGTGTATAGAAAGAGGATATGATTTTCCGGAAGTAACTTCGTGGATAAGGGCACATAAGGACGACTTTAAATTAGTTAAAGAAATGGGAGTAAGTGAAACCGGAATATTGATGAGCTGTTCAGACTATCACATATTTAATAAACTGGGAAGAACAAGAAAACAAGCAATGGAAATGTACTTAGATATAGCGGAAGCCGCACTGGAAAATGGTATTACCCCAAGATGTCATTTTGAGGATATTACAAGGGCGGATTTTTACGGATTTGTCGTGCCCTTGGCAAAAAATCTGATGAAATTAGCTGAGCAGGCGGATGCAAAGGTCAAAATCAGGGCCTGTGATACCTTGGGTCTTGGTATATCCTATAATGGGGTAGAACTGCCCAGATCGGTACCGGCACTTATATACGGCCTCAGAAACTATGCGGGGGTTCCATCCGAGTGTATAGAATGGCATGGACATAATGACTA
>CAYOQX010000111.1:0-284 GCA_964406195.1 uncultured Alkaliphilus sp.
AGCTCTCGAGGTATATAGAATTTTGGTGAGAGAAGGAAAAGAAATCGTGGTAGCAGAGGCCCAAACCTTTATTTACGCTTGTAGATCCGTTAAATTTAATCAGGCACATATATTTAAAACAAAAATAGAGGTGACCTTGGCTGCAGTGCCGGCGGTAAAAACCGACTATGTGTTGGGTCTGATCAATGAGGCCTATCCTCAATTTGTGCCTGCAAAGGATGTTTTGGAAACCAGTATTAATAATTACGGTGCTATATTTCATCCTGCACCTACCCTCCTAAACA
>CAYOQX010000111.1:294-810 GCA_964406195.1 uncultured Alkaliphilus sp.
AGTGGACATATTGAAAGGTGTGCACCTTTTGAATACTATACCGAGGGAATAACACCGTCCATAGGAAACTTTCTGGAAAAATTGGATAAGGAAAGGATGGAGTTGGGTAGGATGCTTCAGACGGGAACATTGTCCGCTGTTGAATGGTTGGAGGAAACCTACGCTGCAAAAGGTAAAACTATTTTTGAAGCTATTCAGAACAACCCGGCATACAGGGGGTTGCAGGCACCGCAGGGATTGGACATCAGGTATATCTATGAAGACGTTCCCTATGGTTTAGTGCCTATGGAATCTATAGCACATAATCTGGGTATAAAGACACCTGCCATAACTTCAATAATTGATATAGCACAGTTGATGACCAACACAAATTTCAGGGAAGAAGGCAGGACCGCAGACAAATTGGGATTGGAAGGATTGGGTGTTGCCGAAATGCACATACTGGCAAAGAATGGGACATCAATAGAAAAGGAACTGGAAGACAGGATCAAATGGTTCAAAGAGAGAGGCAAGCTC
>CAYOQX010000111.1:820-5940 GCA_964406195.1 uncultured Alkaliphilus sp.
TGAAAAAGTTAATAGGATTGACTCTCGGTAACTGTGTTCATGTAGCAGGTACTATGAACTACCTGAGCTTGGCGGAAAAGGAAGGTTATGATACTGAATTTGTAGGGATAGGTGTGGGTATCGAAGAATTAAACAGGATTATTGAAAATAGAAAACCGGATGTTGTAGGACTTTCCTACAGGCTTTCGCCTGAACCGCTGAACGGTATATTGAAAAATCTGAAAGAAAACATAAAAACAAATGATAATTTAAGAGATATAACCTGGTTATTCGGAGGAACTGAACTTACAGCACTGGTTGCGGAAAAATACGAAATATTTGATAAGATATTTTACGGAAATGAGGATATAGACGAAGTAATAGCATATATAAAGGGTCAGGATAATTTGGAAGAGGAAATATATCCAAACAGTCTTATAGACAGGATTAATTCTAAATATCCGTATCCCGTGATACGGCATCATCTGGGGCTTACCTCAAAGAAAGAGACAATAGAAGCAATAGAAAAAATTGCGGATGCCGAGGTGTTGGATATAATATCCATTGCACCGGACCAGAACGCCCAGGAATTTTTCTTTGATCAGGAAAACATGGATGAGAGCCTGAGCGGGGCGGGAGGAGTCCCAATCAGAAATGAAAAGGATCTTTATGATTTGTATAACGCAGCCCAAACGGGAAACTACCCGCTGCTCAGATCCTACAGCGGAACCAAAAATATACTGAAATTTGCGGAGGTTCTGCAGGATACAATAAACAATGCCTGGTGTGCGGTACCCCTGTTCTGGTATTCCGAACTGGACAAAAGAGGACCCAGGACATTGAAAGAGGCCATAGTGGAAAATCAAAAAGTAATGGCCTGGCACGGGGAGCGAAATATACCTGTGGAGGTAAATGATCCGCATCACTGGAGCCTCAGGGATGCCCATGATGCCATAGGGGTGGCCGATGCATACCTGGCCGCATATAATGCTAAAAAAATGGGTGTAAAAGACTATGTGGCACAGTTTATGTTTAATGTACCCGCCTATATTTCCGCAGAAAATGATTTGGGGAAAATGTTGGCGAAAATAGAAATGATAGAAAGCCTGCAGGACGAGAACTTCAGAATTTATCGTCAGGCAAGGGCCGGACTGGCAAGTTTTCCGGCCGACCTATATCAGGCAAAAGGCCAACTGGCTGCTTCCGCATATCTGGCAATGGCAATTAAACCCCATATATATCATGTGGTCGGATTCTGTGAGGCCCATCATGCCGCAGAGGCGGAAGATGTAATAGAATCCTGCAAAATAGTCAGGGGTATAATTAAAAATGAATTCCTGGGTTCCATAGACTTGACCAAAGACCGGAATGTTCAGAGAAGGAAAAATGAACTTATGGAAGAAGCCGGGATTATACTTGACGGTATAAAACTGCTGAACGGCAGAGTAGAGGATCCTTTATCAGATCCGGACACATTGGTAGAAGCGGTAAGGTCGGGAATATTGGACGCCCCGCATCTCAAGGGAAATTCTATAGCCAAAGGAGAACTGAAGACCAGAATGGTGGAAAGTGCACTATTTGCTTATGATGAAGAAAATGCAAGGATAATACCGGAAATGGAAAGAATAGAAAATATATTAAGACAATGGGACAAAGATCGTATTCAGTTATACTAGGGGTTTGGCTAAGGAGGGTTAAAACCTTGGTTACAGACAGTACAAAGGATATAGAATAAATAATAAACTATTTATTCTATATCCTTTTCTATTAGACTAATTAAATTTTACCGAATCTTATTCCGGCTCAATTGAGTCTGTAGGGCAAACATCAACACATGCCCCGCAATCAATGCAAGTATCCGCATCGATTACATAAATTGGGTCACCTTCTGAAATAGCGCCTGTTGGGCACTCATCTTTACAAGCACCACAAGCAATACAAGTATCTTTAATTACATGAGCCATTGTTATACTGTCCGATTTTTATAAAAAAATCGAGACATCCACCACCTTCCTATGTTTTGTTATTTATAACATATTTTAAAAATATGTATAATATGATTGAAACTATCTGTATTATAACAATATAAAATAGGGTCAATCAACAAAAATATATAATCTTGGCGGAAAAACTTGTTATATATAATGATTATCACCATAACTTCCAGCGCAAGGGTGCACTGGGGACGGTTCCTGGCGCACCACCCCGTTGCCGGTGCAGTGGGGACGGTGCAGTGGGGACGGTTCCCGGCGCACCACCCCGTTGCCAAGGTTATCCGATAAAATATCAGCCCGGAACGGATTATATGGTATATAATATAAAAGAAAGTTATTAGCTTGCCTGGAGGTCTGATACATAATGGAAGTATTTGCACTTGTAGGATCCAGCGGTACGGGTAAAAGTTTCCAAGCTATCAATGTCGCTAAACAAAAAAATATCGAATATATAATAGATGACGGGTTATTGATAAAAGGAAACAGGGTGTTGGGTGGAACCTCGGCAAAGAGAGAAGACTCATTCATGGCCGCTGTTAAAAGAGCAATATTCCTAAAAAGAAACCACAGAGAGGATATTAAACGAATTCTGGAAAAGGAAAAACCTGAAAAGATACTGATTTTAGGTACTTCCGACAGAATGATAAAGAGAATAGCGGACATTTTGGAACTTGGTGAAATTAAAGAATGGATGTCTATAGAAAATATATCAACAGAAAAAGAAATCAAACTGGCAAGAAAACATCGAACTAAAGAGGGGAAACATGTGATACCTGTTCCGACCTTTGAAATAAAAAAGGATTTTTCCGGATATTTCCTGAACCCGCTGAGAATATTCAGGGGCTTCGGCAGAGGCGGCACCGCCGATGTGGAGGAACATTCAGTAGTCAGGCCCACGTTCAGTTATATGGGCAAATACTTTATTTCCAATAGTGTTATAGAGGACTTGGTATACTATGCGGCCAACAAAACAATAGGGATATTCAAAATCGGTAATATCGATATTATCAACACCAACCGCGGGCTTATTATAGAAATGGATGTACGTATTGTGTACGGGAATCCTATCAGGCCAATAGCCGAAAGGCTGCAGGAACAGGTGGAGGTGGAAATTGAAGAGATGACATCATTTAACATATTGAATATAAATCTAAACGTAAGAGGGCTGGTTGTTGTGACATAACCGGATTTGAGGATTAAAGGTCAAAAACTCACCTTGTTTGGTCAGGCGAAACGGTAGAACTGCAGCTTTTGTATTTACAATGACATTGTAACTGTGATATACTTTTCGAAATGTATAAAAATCAGACAGTAAACAGTAAAATATTTAGAAAAACTTGGGGGTAATTTTTCATGGCGGAAAAAACGTTAAATCCATTAAAGATTGTTCAACAGCAGGTCAAAACAGTATGTGACAAACTCGATACGGACTCTGCGATATTTGAAATGCTCAAAAATCCGATGAGGACGCTGGAAGTCACAATTCCTATAAAAATGGACGACGGAAGTACCAAAACCTTTTTAGGATACAGAGCACAGCATAATGATGCCATAGGTCCTTTTAAAGGCGGAATCAGAATCCATCCTGATGTACATATGGATGAGGTTAGTGCACTCTCTACATGGATGACATTCAAATGCGGTGTTGTCGGGGTGCCTTTCGGCGGGGGTAAAGGCGGGATAATTGCAGACCCTTCCGAATTATCTGAGGGTGAACTGGAAAGACTGGCCAGAGGCTATGCAAGAGCTATCGCCCCTATTATTGGGGAAAAGGTGGACATCCCCGCACCCGACGTGGGAACAAACGGGAAAATCATGACATGGATGATAGATGAGTATCAAAAAACAACGGGAGACTTTGCACCCGGTACATTTACAGGTAAACCAATCGAATTTTACGGTTCTTTGGCTAGGACGGAGGCCACAGGATACGGTGTTGCGCTTATGGCCGGGGAAGCTGCTAAAAAAATAGGTCTTGATGTCAAAGGTGCGGAGGTAGCTCTGCAGGGATTTGGAAATGTAGGTTCCTTTGCCGGTAAATATATTACACAATTGGGCGGAAAACTGGTAGCGGTTGCGGATCACTCAGCCGGAATCTACAACAGCAAAGGTTTTGATGCGGATGCACTGGCTGAATATGTGGAAGAACATAAATGTATCAAAGGATTTCCCGGAGCAGAGAGTGAATTTCCTAAAGAAGATATTATTACATTAGACGTAGATATTCTGCTGCCCTGTGCTTTGGAAAATGCAATAACATCATCAAGGGCCGATGATATCAAAGCTAAAATTATTTGCGAAGGTGCCAACGGACCTACCACTCCCGAGGCGGATGAAATAATGAACAAAAAAGGAATTACAATTATTCCCGACCTTCTTGCCAACTGCGGCGGTGTGACGGTATCATACTTTGAATGGGTGCAAAACCTGCAAAGATACTCCTGGACCTTCGAAGAAGTGCAGCAAAAACAAAAAGCAATGATGAAAAAAGCCTTCGATGAAATCTGGGCACTGAAAGAAGAACACAACACAACAATGAGAACGGCCGCATACATGATCTCTATCAAAAAAGTAGCAAAAGCCATGAAACTCAGAGGCTGGTGCTAAAAACATCATAAGCACAGGGGACATAAGCACAGGGGACGGTTCTTTTTGCTTCGCAGAAGCATTGGGGACGGTCCTTTTGGCTTCTCGCCGGTTGGGAAGCAGGAAGCAGAAGGGACGGTTCTTTTTGCTTCTGTTGTGTTATCCTAACATTCTGAAATAAGCAAAAAGAACCGTCCCCTGTGCTTTCAAAAGAACCGTCCCCTGTGCTTTTTCCCTGTGCTTTTTTTATATTTTGCGTATGATTCCGATGGGGGTTTGTTCGCTGCCTTGCCCCAAGGGATTGTCTTTGAGGATTTGGACAATTTTGTTAAAGTCGATGTCGTCGTGGGAACCTCCCAGTATGTTGCCGCCCAAATCATTTATATCGGAAATGACTACTTTGATGTCGCCGAGGGCACAGCTGATTTCCTTGGCAATTTTGTCGGGTTCCAAGGGTCCAAGTACAACATGGGTGTTGTATGGAGGTATCGTGCCGGATGTAGGACCGTCAATCGCCCTGGCTTTTGGCCCGGCAATTCTGTAAAAGTCGCCTCTGCGGCG
>CAYOQX010000112.1:0-2841 GCA_964406195.1 uncultured Alkaliphilus sp.
GGTTCAAATTAAATAATTAATATCTATTTCTTCTGTTCCTTTTATTCCTTCGTGCTGCTTCGGCCTTTTTCTTACGCCTTACACTCGGTTTTTCGTAATGTCTCCTTTTTCTTGCTTCCGATAGGACACCTGACTTGGCGCATTGTCTTTTAAACCTGCGCAAAGCATTATCTAACGATTCATTATCCCTTATTTTTATCTCTGACATCCTACTTTCCCTCCCTCCGCTGGCAAGCACTGCGCTTTGTCTATTGCAATATATTGGCTATATCGCAAATGGGATTTAACAATGCCTAATTATTATACATTAAAACCCTCACTAGTGCAAAAAACCGCCCTAGCCCGGAGGCCATGTAAGCTGTCTGCCCCCCAAAAGATGAAAATGCAAATGATCCACCGTTTGCCCACCATTCTTACCGCAATTATTTACAACCCTGAAACCGTCTTGTTCTAGATCAAACTGTTTGGCCAGGGCCTCTATAGCTGCAAACACTTCCGGAATAACCTCTTTCCTATCCTCTTTTGTTATATCCATAGTTGTTGGAATATGTTTTTTAGGCACAATAAGCAGGTGTGTAGGTGCCTGTGGATTGATATCCTTAAAGGCTATCACATGTTCATTTTCATAGACCAAAGTAGATGGAACTTTTCCTTCTATTATATTACAAAAAATACAGCCCGACAAAATCACACCTCCTTGTTATCACTCTGTATATCCTATACCTAATATATTTATTCAACATAGAAATACAAATTCCTTTTTTATTGTGATACCTTTTCCGCCAAAATATAATCTTCCCCCGATTCTCTGAGCCTGACCGTAACCAATTCGCCTTCCCTGATGTCATCGGAGGGTGCCAGAACCTTTAGAAAATTGTCAGTATACCCTTCTATGTGATTTTCAACTTGCTTTGACTGTGTTTCAAACAAAACTTCTTTATCCTTTCCTATAAACATGGTATAATAATTTTCTTTTAGCCGTTTTCCCAACTCTATTAACTTTTCACTGCGATGGCGTTTTGTTAAACCGTCCACCTGACCTTTGTACTCTGCCGCCGGGGTCCCATCCCTCGGCGAATATCTGAACACATGAATTTCGCTGAAACCTATTTCTTTTACAAAATTATACGTAACATCAAATTCTTCCCCGGTTTCCTGTGGAAATCCAACCATAACATCTGTGGTTAAAGCTACTCCGGGATAAACCTTTCTAATTCTACTTACAATATCCCTATATTGTTCTGTTGTATACTTCCTATTCATTCTTTTCAATGTAGCATTGCAACCGCTTTGTAATGAAAGATGGAAGTGTGGACAAATTTTTTCAAGCTTTGAAAGTTCCTGTAAAAATTTATCTGTAAACAAGGTCGGTTCCAGGGAACTCAGCCTTATTCTTTCTAAACCGTCTATGTTGTTTACTTCCTTAAGCAAATCCACAAGCATTATTTTCGGGTCCAGATCCCTGCCATAAGAGGCAACATGAATACCGGTCAAAACCACTTCTTTAAATCCCCTGTCCACCAAATTCTTTATTTCATTTATGATCTCCTGTTGATCACGGCTCCTGATAGGCCCTCTGGCATATGGAATTATGCAATACGAACAATACTGATTGCAACCTTCCTGTATTTTTAAAAACGCCCTGGTCTTACCCTTCATATTTTCTATGGACATTTCTTCAAATTGTTTAACCTTCATGATATCATCCACTAAATTGATTTTTTCATCAGGTTTACACTGTTCAACAATATCCACTATTTCACTCCTCCTGTCCGTTCCTATAATGATATTTACCCCGTCAATAGACAGGACTTCCTGCGGAGAAGTTTGGGCGTAACACCCTACCACTGCTATGATTGCATCAGGATTGTTTCTTCTGGACCTTCGTATAAATTGTCTGGATTTTCTATCTCCGATGTTGGTTACGGTACATGTATTTATGATATAAATATCTGCAAATTTATTATTTAGTATGACATTATATCCTTTGTTTTCGAAAAGTTCCCTTATGGCTTGGGTTTCATACTGGTTCACTTTGCAACCTATGGTAAATATAGACACAATTTTGCCGGTGTTTTTATTATGTTCCATATTGGTTTTGTTCTCTATCATTTATAATAATTCCTTTCTTCCTTTGTTTACCATGAATAACGCCTGTGTCCCTCAAATATCTGCAAACACTTTATGTTTTTCTTTCATTCAGTATTTTGTCTGTACCTTTTTTATAGTTTATTTTTGCACTAGCGTTTAAATCTATACCTATTTACACTTTTAGTTCAATATAACCCCTGCTTTTCTGTTTTTAGCCTTATATTTCCTCTGTGCATAATGATTTACTTGAATAGATTTTTTAAAACCTTAAATATATCAAATGTAGTTCTATTATATACCTTGTTGTAAACATATTTTTTAGGATTTCTGATCCAACCATAACCTTTGGGCATTTTAAAACCGCCTCTGTGAACCAATTGCCTCTTTATGCTGGTTCTGGCTGATATTCTTTTTTTCAGGCTCGGTTTTCTCATCCCGAATTTCACTGTGTTCACCACCTTTCCTGCTGATGCTATAGGTAAAAAAACATCCTCTTAGGATGTCTTTTAACCAATATTATAATCTGAATTTATTCTGTCAATCAGTTTTCTTCCAATGCATCCGGGTATGTCACTGCCTACCTATATTACAAATTTTTTTAATCTCCTGATATCTACCTCGTGCCTACCCATTATCTCTTTGAAGATTTCATTTTCCGCGATTAATATATCAAATTTTTCATTAGCTTCTTCTCTGAATTCAGTAATAACCGCAGTCTGTTCAATTACGCTATCCAGGCTTCTTTTAATT
>CAYOQX010000112.1:2851-5186 GCA_964406195.1 uncultured Alkaliphilus sp.
CTAATAAGCCTACCCTTTCTACCAACTTGTTCTGGCCCTTTTCTAACAAGCTTAACCTCTCTCCCAGTTTGTTCTGGCTCTTTTCTAACAGTTTCTGCCCCTTTTCCAGTAAGTCTACTCTCTCTACCAACTTATTTTGGCCTTCTTCCAGGTTAGTTAGTTTTTCCAATACTATCTGTTGGAATTTTTCATTTGTCATATTTTCACCCCCTGATTTTTTATTCCGTTTCCCATATTTATCATAATTATATATGAATATCGGAGTTTCTACAACATAGACATTGTTCTCGCCCACATCCGATTCATACAAATATTGGTCTCTAAATCCTGTTAACTCTCATTATAAACGTATTTAAATGTAAACTTCTGCACCGCATTTATCAATCTGTCATCCAATTTAGACATTGCAAATTCACCAAGTTCTCTTGGTATACCATAGTAAGCCTCCGCTATACTCCCTGTTATAGCCGCTATGGTATCACTATCCCCGCCAATAGATATAGCATTTTTGATAGAGTCTTCAAACGAAGTAGATTCCAAAAAAGCAGTTATAGCCTGAGGTACTGATCCCTGACAAGTTACGTCAAATTCATATGTTGGTCTTATTTCATCGAGTGTAAAATCTAATTTATAGAAATCGGTCTCTATAATTTTTTTGATTTCCCTCATGCTTTTCCCTTTTCTTGCTAATAATATAGCAACTGCCGTGGCTTGGGCACCTTTTATGCCTTCAGGATGATTATGGGTAACCTCGGCTGTATTCTTTGCCAATCTTAAAACCTCGTCTAAATCATCCATTACCCATGCTGCAGACGAAACTCTCATCGCCGAGCCATTGCCAAAACTGTTATATGGTGCATGTTCTTCGCCTCGGAGCCAGTCTTGAAATCTGGAACCATAACCAACTGTGGAATATTGTCTACCCCAAGCAACAATTTCCTTAATTAATTCAGTTTTTATATTTTTTTCATTTTTCAGATCAGAATTCATTAATGCTTGTGCAACAGCTGCTGTCAGTACTGTATCATCTGTAAAGTAACAATCCTTATTTATCAATTCAAAGTCTTTAGTTTTAATATTGTCAAACTCGTATATAGAGCCAACAATATCACCTACGACAGCACCCAGCATAGTAAATCCCCCCATATTCGGTTCTGCAAACATATATATCATCTAGGGATATCATTTTTTCTAAAACAACATCCTTTTCATAATAATTACTTCTTCTTTCATTGTATATCATCTTCCTTCAAAATGACATGAAAAAAGACAATCCAAATGAATTGTCCCTAATATATATTGCAATACTATTTAATTAAAAATTTCATAACATTTTTTTGAATTTTTGAATTGCTGTATAAAACACTTTAGTTAAATATAATGTTTTCAACAAACACTTTCTTTGTTTTTATAATTCGATAATCGGCTTTTGATTGCTGAAATGAAGTTTTCCGCGATTTCAGGATCATACTGTGTACCTTTGCATCGTCTTATCTCCTTGAATGCTTCCTCAATTGTTCTGGCCGACTGATAAGGCCTGTTTGATGTCATAGCATCAAAGCCGTCGGCAACAGCCAGTATTCTTGCAAACGGATTAATATCATCCCCGGCAATTCCATCAGGATATCCTGTCCCATCATATTTTTCATGATGATGGAGCACAATATTTGCTATATCTTCAAGTCCATCGATATTACAGATTATTTTCGCACTGTCTACAGGGTGCTTTTTCATTTCCTCCCACTCTTCATCGCTTAGTTTGTTCGCTGAAATTAAGATGTGTTTTGGTACATTGATTTTTCCGAGGTCATGCAAATATGCGCTGTAAACAAGCTTTGTTTTTTCATCATCAGAAAGTCCCATATGATCTGCATACAATTGGCAATACCAAACCACCCGTTTTACATGGTCGTAGGTATAGCTATCACGGGAGTGAATTACGTTAATCAATGATTTCAACGAAGTAATTTTATTGTCGAGATTAGGAAAATTGTCAAAAACAGAAACATACTGTTCTACACGATTACAACGGAGAAATTTAGCTCTGTATAACGCTGTGTCAACACGGTTTATTAGTTCATCGGGGCTGTCATACTTACCACCGAATTCGGCAATGCCAATCGAAACCGTAATTGATCCCATTGGGAGCATTTCCTCGCCTTCAAAATAAAATTCATCTACACCTTTTCGTAAATTTTCACCGACTATTATAGCATCATCTTTGATTGTGTTTTCTAGTATTAAAACAAATTCATCTCCGCCATACCGACAAAAGATATCATTGTTCCTCTTAATTTCTGAAATGAGTTTTGCAAGCTGTTTTAGTACAGTATCT
>CAYOQX010000112.1:5196-5711 GCA_964406195.1 uncultured Alkaliphilus sp.
GATCATTATCAATGATAAGGGGTTCCCCGTCTCTATAGATTCATTGCATTTTTCCTTCAGTTTGTCCTGAAAAAAACGATGATTGTAAATATTTGTAAGTCCATCTATGTTAGTTAAATCAGTAAGCTGTTCAATATGTTCATCCACTACTCTTACATACGAACCTAAAATCCAAGCTATTACGACAAACATGGAACAGAGGGCTATGTCCGTTTGAAAATATGTATTGACCCCGCCATCATTATACATGCACAGGTCAATGCTGAGAATAAATAAAGAAGCAAGCATGGCAACAGCAATGCCTGTTTTCATATCCATCTCAATGGTATAGGCTACTACAATAAACATGAACAGGAACTTATAATAACTTTCATGTCCGCCACTGAGCATGATGGAAATAATACAGATTGAAAAAAATAGTGCCAATTCAACAATAATAGCAAACCTTATTTTTTCTCTGTTTCTGTCCATTATAATCCACATAAATGTAATTAAAAGAAAAATAAGAATGGTTA
>CAYOQX010000113.1:0-5701 GCA_964406195.1 uncultured Alkaliphilus sp.
AAATGGTAGGCACAGTTACCGAAGTAAATGCCGAACTTGGGGACTTTGTTAAAAAAGGCAGCATCTTGTTTACAATAGAGCAGGATGATATTTCAAAAGGTATTGAACAGGCTGCCAATGCTATAGAAATTGCAAACAGCGGTGTAGCCCAGGCGGAAAACGGTTTACATACTGCAAAGCTTAATTATGAGCTGAATAAAGAAAAAATAGAGAATGCCCAATTGAATTTGGAACGAATTGAAGAATTATATGAAGAGGGAATTGTATCTAAAAGCGATTTGGAACAGGCACAGCTTGCGGCCAGTGAAAAAAATCTGGATGTATTAATTGCCCAGGTTGATCAGGCGGAAACTGTGTATCAGCAGGCCCTGCATCAATTAAGGCAAGCGGAAATATCCCACGAGCAGGCGCTGGACGGATTGGACAATACTGTGGTTAAGGCACCGATAAGCGGATATCTATCTGAATTAAATGCTAAGGAAGGCCAAATTATAGCCAGCGGACAGCCGGCGGCCACAATTGTGGAGATGGACAAGGTATGTGTTCAAATCAATGTTGTTGAGAACGTGGTTAATAAATTAAAGGAAGGTCAAAAAGTAAAGGTCGGTATTCCTGCAGTTCTTGATAAACATGTAACCGGCACTATTGATTATATTAGTCCTACGACAGATATTAGAACACAGCTTTATGCAGTGAAAACTTATATAGATAATCCGGATAAAAAAATTAAACCGGGTATGAATGGTGAAGTGAAAATAGTCATGGACACCGTAGACTCTACAATTATTGTTAAGGAGGATGCGGTTTTGGATAGGGAAGATAAAAAATTTGTTTTTGTGGTGGAGGATAATAAGGCGGTAGAAAGGGAAATAGTGATAGGTTTAGATACAGGCGGAGATTATATAGAGGTTAAGGAAGGGCTCGAGGAAGGAGAACATGTAATTATAGAAGGACATCATTATGTAGAAAACGGTGGGGAAGTAAAAGTAGTTGGGGGTGATTAACATTGAATCTATCAAGTTTAGCTGTAAGAAGACCCGTTACGATAACAATGATAGTTTTGGTTGTTGTAATACTGGGGGCAATTTCATTAAATAGATTGCCCATTGATTTATTTCCGGAAATAGAGCTTCCTATAGCTGCTGTATATACTTCGTATTCGGAAACGGGGCCCCAGGAAGTTGAAAATCTGCTTACAAGGCAAATAGAGGGGGCTGTTGCCGCTGTAGGAAACATTGACACTGTAAATTCTATATCATCCCACGGCAGTTCAATTGTGGTTGCCCAGTTTAATGTGGGAACGGATATGGACTTTGCGGCGCTGGAAATGAGGGAAAAAATAGACCTGATAGGGGAGTTTTTACCCGACAATGCATCTGAACCGATGGTATTAAAAATTGACCCGAATATTATGCCCATATTGCAAATATCCCTGTCTACAGATGGAGATCTGACAGAGTTGCAATCACTGGCGGAAGATACACTTAGCCAAAGGTTTGAAAGGTTGGAAGGAGTCGCTTCGGTCAGCGTAGGCGGAAGTTTTGTAAACGAAATTGAAATAGCGGTAGATCAAAACAGTTTGAGCGGTTACGGTATGGACGTAGGCCAACTGATGCAAATTATAGGTAGCAGCAATATGAACTTATCAGGTGGAAATATAGATAAAGGATCTCAGAAACTCTCTGTAAGGATTGTAGGAGAATTTGACAGCATTGATGAAATGAGAAATCTGCCTATTACCTTACCGACAGGAGAGGTTATCAAATTAAATGACGTTGCTACGGTTGAATTGGTCAATAAAGACATCAGTACGGTTTCGCGAACTAATGGTAAAGACAGTATTAATATTTCCGTACAGAAACAGTCCGGTGAAAATACGGTACTGGTGGCGGATCTGGTCAGCGAAGAAATCGAAAAACTCAGAGAAGAGTACCCAAACCTGGATATTGACATAGTAATGGATAACTCAGTCATAGTTAAGGATTCCATTAATAATGTGGCGAGCAATGCTATTATAGGTTCGGTACTTGCTGTCATCATTTTGTATATTTTCTTAAGAGATGTGAGGACAACTTTTATTATAGGAACATCAATCCCTATATCATTAATTGCATCATTTACATTGTTGTATGTCAATAAGATCACATTAAACATGATGACCCTGGGAGGACTGGCACTGGCGGTAGGTATGTTGGTGGACAGTGCTATTGTAGTGCTGGAAAACATATACCGTTTCAGACTGGAAGGATACTCCGGACAGGAAGCTGCCACGAAAGGTGCGTCCGAGGTAGGTATGGCAATTACTGCATCTACCTTGACTACAATAGCGGTATTTATTCCTATAATATTCGTAGAAGGAATGATAGGAACTATATTTAGGGATTTTGCTCTGACGGTTACACTGTCTTTAGTTGCTTCATTATTGGTATCTTTAACTTTTATACCCATGTTATCGTCAAAACTTTTGAAGGTGCATGATGTGGATGAAACAGGCAAACAGAAAAAGAAAAGATTAGGGTTTATTTATAAAATCTTTGATAATATATTCGCCCTGATAGAAAACACATATAAAAGATTGTTAACTGCAGGCCTCAGGCATAGAAAAACCACTATAATTGTTTCCCTACTTATTTTCATTCTGGGTATGTTAAGTCTGTCCGGTGTGGCAACGGAATTTATTCCCGCTATGGATGAGGGAGCTATATCCATCGGTATAAGTACACCTCAGGGTGCCAAAATCGAAAAAGTGGATAATGTAGCCGGTGCTGTTGAGGAGAAACTGGCGGAAATTGAGGAAATAGATATTATTTATACCAATATAGGCGGAGGAGATATCCTTATGGGAGGCGGTATCGACAGCGATGGTGGAACTATATCGGTAAAACTGGTTAAATTAAAGGATAGAGATAAAAGTACCGCTGAAGTTGCGGAGGAAATCAGAACCGCGGTAAGGGATATTCCGGGAGCGGAAATTTCAGTAAGAGAGACATCAAGTATAGATATGATGGGACTCAGTACCCCGGTGAGCATAGGGGTAAAGGGTGATGACCTGGAGGTTTTAGAGGAAATATCCAATGATTTTAAAGAGATTATTGAATCCGTAGAAGGGACCAGAGGGGTTGAAACCAGTCTCGGTGAGGCTGTGCCCGAGGTCGAAGTACTGGTAAATAGAGATATTGCCGCTACTTACGGTTTAACTACAGCTCAAATTGCATCCGCTATTAACAGCTCTGCAACTGGGGTGACTGCAACCAGATACAAGGAGGAAGGCAAGGAAATAGATGTAGTAATCAAAGTAGCAGGAGATGTTACGGATAATTTATCAAATTTTGAACAAATGGACATAACTACACCGACAGGGGCTAATGTACCATTGACACAGGTAGCCGACCTGGCTATGGTCAGAGGACCCGTTCAGATAAATCGGGAGCAACAGGAAAGAGTGGTGAACGTCACCAGCCAAATCATGGGCAGGGATATAGGAAGTATAGCTGCGGACATTGATAAAAAATTGCAAGAATATGAAATGCCCAGAGGCTATAGCTACAGTATAGGTGGAGAAAGGGAAGAGATGCTTCAAGCTTTCGAGGAGCTCATACTGGCACTTGCACTTGCTGTAGTACTGATATACATGGTGATGGCCGCCCAATTTGAATCATTAATACACCCATTTGTGATTATGTTTACCGTACTCCTAGCCTTTTCCGGCGGAGCACTGGCCCTGTTTATAACAAGAAAGGCCTTGGGTGTAACGGCTCTTATAGGTGTAATTATACTGGCGGGTATTGTGGTTAACAATGGTATTGTATTGGTAGACTATATTAATATGCTGCGTGAAGAGGGTAAAGAAAGACACGAGGCTATTATTACGGCCGGACCGGTAAGATTAAGGCCGATTTTGATGACTGCACTTACCACCATTTTAGGACTTATTCCGTTAGCTCTTGAAATCGGTGAGGGTGCGGAACTGCAATCACCAATGGCTATAGTAGTTATAGGCGGATTAACCCTGTCTACTGTTCTAACCCTGGTACTTGTTCCGGTGTTATACACGGTGTTTGACGATATCTCGAACTTTTTCAAATCGAAATCCAAGACAGCTCCACAGGATGTTTAAAGAGCATTTAAAATGAGGTGAAGAAGTGAGCTCATTAAAAAAGCAAAGAGAAATTGAGATTATTGAGGCCGCAATTAAAATATTTGGAGAATTTGGGTACCATGAAGGTAAGATGGAAAAAATTGCGAGCAAAGCAGGCATCGGGAAAAGCACAATATATGAGTACTTCAACAGCAAAAGAGAAATATTCCAACAAATGCTGGAATATGTATTTTTAAAATATATAGAAGAGGCTAAAATAGCCACTCTGGAAAAGGACAGTGCAAAGGACAAATTTATAGCCCTGCTGAACTATCATTGGGGGTTTATTGATTTATATGTTGATGCTATAGAACAGACCTTTTTCCAATTTAAAAACATTTCGGATGAAATCAGCCCCCATATTATACGCTCACATAAAACTATGGTTAACTTTCTCTCCGAAATTATTAGAGAAGGAATAAAAAGGGGAGAAATTCGGGCTGATGTGGACATGGAAAAGGCTATCTTTATAATGCTGGGTGTTATTGTAGGCAGTAACTTCATGAAATATTCTCCCAAGGACAAAGAATATGATGATGTTGACACCGCATATATCGTTGATCTTTTATTTGAAGGTTTAGGGGACAAGGGGACGGGAAATTTGTCCCAATTCTGTCCTTAGTAACCCTGTCCCAATTTTGTCCCTATGATATAATAGGCTCAATTTAATATATAAATATTAACATTTTTTTAAGAAAGACTTTAAAACGGGGTTGCAGAAAATGAAAATACAGTTGACCTATCAAATACCACAATTGAAAAGGAGTTTAACATGGGATTTAAGGTATCTTTATGCAAGGCATTAAACAGGTTATTTCCCCTACCTGTTCATCCTTTTAATTTGCAAAATGAAGGAATTAAAACATATGCTCAGTGGCAGTATGAAAGAGGGGAAGAAACCCTCAGGTTTTACTTGGAAAAGATCACAAAACAGGAAATGTTTGAGGACAAAATCATATTAGATATCGGGTGTGGGGCAGGCGGGAAAACCTTGTTTTATGCTTCACAGGGAGCAAAAAAAGTCTACGGAATTGATATAGTGGACCACTATGAAGAAGAAGCGAACTCCCTGGCAAGGGCAAAGGGATTAGAAGATAGATTTGAATTTGTACTGGGTGATGCGGCACAGTTGCCTTTTGAGGAAAATTCTTTTGATACCATAATCATGAATGATGCTATGGAACATGTGGACGAGCCCTTGAAAGTGCTGAAAGAATGCTATCGGGTATTAAAACCGGAGGGTAGGCTATATGTGAACTTCCCACCATATTACCATCCCTTTGGCGCCCATCTGAGTGACGTAATAGGATTTCCCTGGGTGCATTTATTTTTTAATGATCAAACATTGATTCAAGTATACAAAGATTTGGTAAAGGACCTGCCGGATGGTAAAAAACGTGTAGAGTTCAGAATTTCCGAGGATAGTGACGGGAATGAATACTTTTCCTATATCAACAGAATGACTATAAAACGATTTAACGACATTCTGGGGAAAACAGATTACAAAACTGACTACTATAGGGAAGTGCCCCTACGGAATTTTTTAAAACCCTTCGCCAAAAT
>CAYOQX010000114.1:0-5680 GCA_964406195.1 uncultured Alkaliphilus sp.
CTGAAAGATTTTGGAGAAGTACAATCCTCTAAAATTGGAAAACGGAAAAAGGGTTGCGATTATAATTTTGGATGCAGCCACCTTTTTGCCATTTTCTGCAACCACCGTGTTTTGTTCCCCTTCTTCAATACCGACAGCCTTGGTGTTTTCAAATATATAATTGTCCTCCCCGTCAATATACTCCGCCATTTTTAACAGGTACTTGCGCGGATGAAATTGTGCCTGTTCGCCAAACCGGACCGAAGCTTTTACCGGAAAAGGCAGAGGGGGTTTTTCCACATAGGAGGCATCAATGCCTAAAATTTGTGCAGCCTCAGTTTCCTTTTTGATTTGCTCTACATAATCATCGGACTGGGTAAACACATAGGCATCTTGCCATTCAAAATTGCAGTCAATATTATTTTCTTCTATAATTCCCGCAATGAGCTTTATAGCCTCTTCGTTGGACTGTGCATACTGTTTGGTTTTTTTGGCACCGATTTGTGAAATCATATTGTCATAAATCAACCCGTGTTGAGAAGTAATCTTGGCCGTTGTATGGCCCGAGGTGCCGCAGGCGATTTTATCCGCCTCTATTATTGCAACTTTCAGGCCCTCCCTCTTCAATAAATAACCTGTGGTAATCCCTGTTATACCCCCGCCAATAATAGCAACGTCTACGCTCACATCTTTTTCCAAGGACGGATAATTGGTGGTATCCGTGGAGGCAATCCAGTAGGACTCAGGTTCCTTGGTAAAACCCCGACTCGGTGAGTAATATTGTTGCATGTTTATCACACACCTTTCTCTGTAAATTTTTTTAGTCCGTGAAATTATATTTAACTATATAATTTCTATCTTTTCTAAAGGCATAAGGGCCGGACCGTCCACCACATCGCCTATGGAAGAATATCTGGAACCGTGGCATGGGCAATCCCAGGTCTTTTCCGCATTATTCCACTTGAGTTCACACCCCATGTGGGCACAGTTGATATTGATTAAATATATCTTTCCTTTATCGTCTTTATAGGCACCCATATTGCGTTCGCCTACGGTTATAACTTTTCCTTCCCCATTCTTAATAGCATTCAGGTCTTTCTCGATAGTATTCCACATGGTATCAAGTTCGGTAAATCTGGATGGGTCGTAGATCTCCGCCCAAGGATTTTGGTTTCCTATAATCAGATCCTTTAAAATCATCGCAGATACGGCGCTTGTTGTTATTCCCCATTTTTTAAATCCGGTAGCCACAAATATGTTAGGTTCATTTGCGGTTATATTTCCAATAATGGGAATATCATCTGTTGTCATATAATCCTGTGCAGACCACCTGTATAATATCTCCTCCACATCGAAATTCTGATTGGCAAAATCGATAAGATTTTTATAGTGCATGTTAAAATCTTCACCCTGGCCCGTTTTGTGGCTTTCCCCTACTATTAGTATGAGTTCTTGGCCATCATCAAGTGGGACGGACCGCAGGGAACGTGTAGGCAATTCCACATTTATATACATACCGCCCGGGAATTTGGATTTTGCTTTGACGGTTATCGCATAAGTTCTTTCCGGGAAAATCTTAAGCACATACAGTCCCCTTATATTGGAAAATGGGTAGTGGGTCGCTATTACAACCTTTGAGGCGGTAATTTTTTTGCCGTTTTCCATAGTTACGGTACATTTATTTCCTCCTTTGATACTTATCGCTTTGGTGTTTTCAAAAATATGGCTGCCGTCCTTAGCAATATTTCCGGCTACGCTCAGTAAATATTTTCGCGGATGAAATTGTGCCTGTCCTTCAAACTGCACAGCAGCTTTTGTTGGAAAAGGCAGAGGGAGTTTTTCTGCAAAGGAAGCCTTTATGCCCAGGCTTTGTGCCGCCTTTACTTCCTTTTTAATTTCCTCTACATTATCATTGGATTGAGTATATACATAGGCGTTTTCCCATTGCAGGTCACAGTCGATATTGTTTTCTTCCACAACCTTGGCAATGAGTTGGATGGCCGCCTCATTGGATTCGGCATACAGCTTGGCCTTATCTTTACCGATACGTGTTATCAGTTTGTCATAAATCAAATCATGTTGGGAGGTGATTTTGGCCGTTGTATGTCCTGTTGTACCGTCACCGATACGATTTGCGTCGACGACGGCAACGGTTTGACCTTCTTTTTTTAACAGATAGCCTGTTGTAATTCCTGTTACACCCCCACCTATAACAGCAACATCTACTGTAACATCTTCTTCGAGGGCCGGATAAATGGTAGTATCAGTGGAAGCAATCCAATAGGATTCCGGCTCCTTGCTGAACCCTTTGTCCGGTGAGTAATATTGTGGCATGTTTTATTCATCCTTTCTTTATGATTTAAGCTGATCCGAGAGGTAATTTGATTTTTGATACTGAACATCTATGTTTTATGATGTACCAAATTTTATAAAATATTCCCTGTTTTATGAAGTGGGGAGCCTGTTAAACCGGCTATCTAAAATCTTATGGCATATATACATATAAATAGTACGGTTTTGTATACTATACATAGAAAAGGAAATAGTTTTATGTTATATTTGATATAGAATGCCGGTTATATATAAGGCATAAAGGAAGGAGATGTAAATGGGAAGAAGATCCACAGCTTCAAATTTTATAAGGAACATAGTTATAGAGGATTTGGAATCGGAAAAGCATGAAGAAATTATTACTCGCTTTCCGCCGGAACCAAATGGATATTTACATATAGGACATGCAAAATCCATAGTTCTGAACTTCGAGTTGGCAGATGAATTTGATGGAAAAACTTATTTGCGTTTTGATGACACGAACCCGACCAAAGAAGAAGTTGAATATGTAAAATCCATTAAGGAAGATGTGAAATGGTTAGGTTTCGAGTGGGATGCGTTATATTTTGCTTCCGATTATTTTCAAGAAATGTATGAACGAGCCGTACTTTTGATTAAAAAAGGGCTTGCCTATGTCGATGATTTGTCGGCGGAGGAAATCAGAAATTACAGGGGTACTTTAACCGAACCCGGGAGGGAGAGCCCGTATAGAAACAGAACTATTAAAGAAAATCTTGATTTGTTCGAAAGAATGAAAAAAGGTGAGTTTGAAGATGGGGCGAGGGTACTCAGGGCGAAGATAGATATGGCTTCACCCAATATAAATATGAGAGACCCGGTAATTTATCGTATATTGCATGAAACCCATCATAATACGGGAGATGAATGGTGCATTTATCCTATGTATGACTATGCCCATCCGCTGGAAGATGCTATAGAGGGTATAACCCATTCTATATGCACAATGGAATTTGAGGATCACAGACCCTTATATGATTGGTTTGTCGAGAAATGTGAAATGGAATCCATACCTCAACAGATAGAATTTGCAAGGCTTAATATAACCAACACGGTGATGAGTAAGCGAAAATTAAAACAATTTGTTGATGAAGGGATAGTCGATGGTTGGGACGACCCGCGAATGCCCACTATTTCAGGGTTAAGGAGGAGAGGATATACTCCTAAGGCTATTCGCGACTTTTGCAGAGAGATAGGGGTGGCCAAGGCCCAAAGTGTGGTAGACGAACAAATGTTAGAGCATTTTATCCGTCAGGATCTGAATGAGATAGCGCCCAGGACTATGGCGATTTTAAGACCGCTGAAGGTGGTTATTACCAATTATCCTGAAGGAGAGACGGAAATGCTGGATGCGGAGAACCATCCTTGGTATCCTGCAATGGGTATACGGAAAATTCCGTTTTCACGTGAAATATATATTGAACAGGAAGATTTTATGGAAAATCCGCCTAAGAAATACTTTAGGCTGTTTCCCGGCAACGAAGTTCGACTGAAACATGCTTACTTCATTAAATGCAACGACGTAATAAAAGATGAAGACGGCAATGTTGTTGAAATTCACTGTACCTATGATATTGAAACAAAGAGCGGGACAGGTTTTAAAGGCAGAAAAGTAAAAGGTACTATCCATTGGATAGACGCGAAAGACTGCATACCTGCAGAATTTAGGCTGTACGAACCGTTGATATTAGACGAAGAAGAGGAAGAAGATAAGCATTTTTTAGAACAGACTAATCCAAACTCGTTAGAAATATTGCACGGTTTTGTCGAAGAGAATATGAAAGATGCCAAACCGAACGAAAAATTCCAATTTTACAGGCATGGTTATTTCAATGTAGACCCTAAATACAGCAAGGATGGCAACCTGGTGTTCAATATGATAGTTTCATTAAGAAGTTCTTTCAGATTATAGTGCATGAATGTACACTTACCAAAAGCTTCACATTGCATATTTATAGCTATAGATGTATAATATTAAAAGAGATGCATGTGGGTACATATGCGCTATAATGTATAATTATAATTTAAGGGGGAATAAAAAGTGAAAAGGTTTTCAAAAATAGCCATTATATCGCTTATTTTGGTAATGGCACTGTTATTTACCGCTTGTGGCAAAAAAGCTTCAACAGATGCGGATGGAGATGTTGATCAACCACCGGTGGAATCACCCGAGGACACAGATGAACCTACAGACACAGATGAACCATCTAAAATAGATGAAATAAAGCAGGCCGGCAAATTGGTTTTAGGTACAAGTGCGGACTATCCTCCATATGAATTCCATAAGGAAATAGACGGTCAGGATACTATAGTAGGTTTTGATATCGAAATAGCAAAAGAAATAGCAAAAGACCTGGGCGTTGAGCTGGAAATAAAGGATATGGATTTTGACGGACTTCTACTAGCGTTAAATTCCGGGAAAGTAGATATTGTACTGGCGGGAATGACACCGAAGCCGGGAAGAGATGCGGAGTTTTCGGAAATATATTATAAAGCGTTACAAGGTATACTAGTGCACAAGGACAATGAAGATGTGTACAAAACTGTAGAAGACCTGACAGGTAAAAGAATAGGTGCACAAAAAGGTGCAATACAGGAAGACCTTGCCAAAGCGGAGATAAAAGATCTGCGTTTGAAAGCATTGAACAAAATACCGGATTTGGTTCTTGAAGTAAAACATAAAAAAATAGATGCCGTAATTATGGAAATGCCTGTAGCTGAGGCTTATGCAGCCAACAATGATGATTTACACTTAATGCCTATAGAGCTTATTGATGAAGAAGGCGGTTCAGCCGTGGCAGCTAAAACGGGGGAAAAAGAATTAATAGACTTTGCAAACAAAACATTAGATAGATTGGCAGAAGACGGATCTATAGAAGAATTTGTAGTTGAAGCTGTAGAAATGGTTGAATAGTAGACAAAATCCGTTGTGTTAGTAGCGACAAATACTAAAATTAATTAACATAACAAATTCAGTATATTACATTGGTATACAGATGGAGCTGCTCCATCTGTATATTTATGATAAATTAACGTTTTAACCTATCACGAAAGGAAAAGCTAAAATGAATTTCAGTTTTTTACCCAAGTATTATAATTTTTTTATAGTTGGGGCTAAAAACACAGTACTGCTTGCGATATTTACAGTGGTTTTAGGTGTAATACTGGGTGTATTTTTAGCCTTGATGAAAATTTCACGAAACAGAATATTAAACATCATTTCGACAACCTATATAGAAGTTATCAGGGGAACACCGTTACTGGTGCAGATATTTATAATTTATTACGGGTTGCCGGCTTTAGGTATAGATTTTCCCGCCCCCGCCTTTTTGGGGGACTATGGGGAAGAATT
>CAYOQX010000115.1:0-5631 GCA_964406195.1 uncultured Alkaliphilus sp.
TTGGACACGATACTGATAGAATTTTGGTTTAAGTTGCATTTTATATCCACACCATAAGAATGCTTCCCGCTGTATTCCTCAAAAGGATTGTCTACTGTTTCGCTTAATTTTTCCACATCCGGAATTAAACTCGTAATATAATTATATAGATCAGGGGGGCTATATAAAAAATTACAATCATCATTTTCCATATATTCAGTATCGTATTTTTGCAGGTCAGCCAGATAGTTATCCACTGTCTCAGTACATAATTCCATTATCTCATTTATTTTCAATTCCAAAACGGATTCAACAATATAATCTGCACGATAACTGTCATTGTTGGAATTAATGATTATACTATTACCGGCCAAAATATTCAGTAAAGATGCTATAAGTACAAAAATAATCAATAATACAAAAACAATACTTGTATATACGGCACCGTCTTTATTATACATAAAACTTTTCATTTTAATTATTCCCATTATAATTTAAATTTAATTTTATTTTGGCGGAATATTCCGCTTTATCGGCTATAACCTCTATTTCTATCAATCTGCTCTTAACCAATTCTCTCACTATAATGTCTTCTATACCACAGCTTAACACATTATGTTCACCGTTTTTATTCACCCTGATTTCATTTTTGGGTTTATAAAAATATATCATTGTATTTGTTTTAAAAGACTTTTCACCGCTCAGGTCCACCCGGACAGTTTTATCATCATATCTTTTGCCCTGAAATATATTTGTATCGCTGTCAAATACGATACTTTCCTGATTAAATTCTTTTAATCTCTTTTCTATGTACTTCAATGTTATATGCACATTGTGTTTTACCTGTTGAAAATCTATATAATGATTATAACTGTCAAACACAAAAGAAAACAATAAAAATGTGCCGGTCATGATTATAGAAATAAGTGCAATGGATGTTACACATTCTATCAATGTAAACCCTTTTTGCAAGTTTCTCAATCCCCCATTTAACCTCACCCCGCCCGCCTTTATTGTTTTAATCCTGTACTGTACATGTCAATATACCTAATCAAATTATAATAGGTGTTTTCCTTTTCATTGCTCACTTCTAAATTTACCAGTCTAATGTTTTCATAATCATACAGTGGTTTAACCGCAATATTAATATCATAATTATGTTCCTTAAAACTTATGGAATCCCCCAAATCTAAAAACAAATGTCTCTTATCGTCTATATAAATATAACCTGATTTAATTTCTTCCATCTTATTCTTAGCCAATGTCCCCATTTCCTGTTTTGTTGTATTTATGGTTTCCAATCTGTTGACGACGGGATAACATCTGCTAAAAACCAATACCAGCGTTGTAAAAACAAACAACATGAGCAAACCCTCTATCAACATGAAACCCCTATTATTCCCAAAGTTTCTCAAACCCTATCATCCCTTTAACCAACAGGTTTTCCCGCATACTTCGGACTGCCTGTATCAACTAATGCACATCATACGCCAACTAATATACATCCGATATTCTTACCCTTCCGGTACCTATTAGAATTTCTATGATAATCTTTTTGCCCCTTTTATTTATTAATATAAATTTTCCATAGGCTGTTTCCCCGTTTCTATTATATGTTATTTTTTTATGCGATTCCCCTGATCTCAAAATACCTTTATCAAATTGTCGAGCCATTACGGTTTTTCCATTGCTCATATCTTCCTTCACCGTAAACCCGTTCTTTGTCAAATTTACACGATACTCTCTGGACTCATCCAGACTCAATTGTTGGGCCAGCTGTAGGGCCTCTTTAATTTCAACGGCGGTTGATTTCAGCAACATATCACAATACAAATTGTTTGGAGTAAAAACAACAATTGAGCCCAGTACAGCAAGTAAGGACAAGGTAACAAACACTTCTATGAGTGCAAAACCCTTTTTATTGTTTGCCATTTTTCTACTTCCTTTTTAGAAATTGATCAGTGAGATACAAGTTAACATGAAACATATTGTCATCTATACCCATTCTATGTAGAATTCCCCATACCTCCTTATTTTTCCTATTTTCCTACCCATTATTTCGACAATATTTTCAAAAACAAAAACAACCGGGCTAACGAACCCGATTGTTTCTACCATAATCCATTCACACAACAGTGTGCCAAACCCGTTCCTAATATCACGAATGAAGATTTCTAAAAATAATTTACTAAATTGTCCGGTAGGTCACAGTGAGTCGAATTAGGTTTTGATGCTGTTTACGGAAATTTGTTCGGTATTTTTATTCCCCGCCCCGTCTACAACATTCACCTTAACATCAAATTTTCCTTCAGGCAGTCCTTCCACTGTAACCGATGTTACAGTAGATTTGTCCTTGTCATACTTTTTAACCCTTCCCCTTTTGATAATATTATCTCCGCCGTCACAGACTTTTACTTCAAAGTTTAGAGTTTCCGACAGGTTATCATCCACCTCAAGGTCGAATTGCAACTTCCCGTTTATAGCTGTAAACGAATGATAGCTTGTATATAGATTGACTGTAGGTTTTGTGTAATCTAATAAATAATAAATGGTTTCAGGATTACCTTCTATACCATATTTATTTCTGCTTCTGACCTGCACTTCCTTTAACCCTTCTACCCAATCAAAAACTATTGGAATATCGGCTTGTCCGTCCTCTATTTTATGCCAGGAGGACCAAATGCCCCCGCCTGTATGGTAACAAACCTCGGCCGCATTGGGTATTTCCGAAATAAGCCCGGTTTTGTTACTTGAAACAACATATGGGTCATACAGGGCACCGCTTCCGCTTTTTATTCCGGCCTTGGCCAAAGTTTCCTGTAGCTTACTCAGTTCCACCGGTTGGGGACTTGTTATATCCGGATCCTCGCTGTGAGGACTGAAATTAATCTTAGCACTGGCTGACCCGATGTTTCCATTTTTATCAACTACCTTGGCATAAACGGTTTTCAGACCGCTATTCGACCCTATGTGGAAATTGGGATAAAAAGATTGGTACTCGCCGAGAAATCCGTTCACCCATTTTTGTGTAGAGGAATTATATCCGCTCCAATTTTTATTATCCAGGGAAAATTGGGCTTTTAAATTATTTAAATCTATATTTTTCCCGGTAACATTTAAATTCAATGTAACTTGGTTGTTCTGTGTAACTGTCCGTCCATAATCAATCTCCAGGGCAACCACAGCATTATCTAAATTACCGGCAGTACCGTCATCAGCAGCCTTATCCGCAGTAATATTAGCAAATACAACACTAAACAATAATATCAAAGTAATAGATATAGCCACAACCCAATACGGCTTTTTAATCATGTTAATTCCCCTCTTTTTCTAAAAAATATAACAGATAAACAACTTCTGCACGCGTAATATAGTTTTGTTTGCTGTTATAACTTTTTGAATAGACATAATGATCACTCAGGATTTGTTCTGCAACCCTGTTCCATCTGAAACCAGGTTTACCTGTAATTCTCTGCATCAACCACTCTACTTCCTGATATGTAATAGGAATATGCGGTCTGAATGTATTGTCCGCATAACCTTTTATATATCTTAATGATACAGCCCTTGAAATAGAATCTGCAAAAACCCCGAAAACCGCACTGTCCGCAAAATATTTTTTTGTTCCGCCGACAGATGAACGTCTGCTCCAGTTATATACATTGTCCAATATTTTCACAAATTCGGCCCTTGTTATGCTTTGATTCGGCCTGAAAGTCTTATCGGGATAACCCCTGATAAAACCCCTTCTCATAAAAATATCTATAGGTTCAGCCGCCCAATGGCCCATTGTGTCATATGCAGCCCTGTAATTATCGTCGATCAAAACCGTATAGGTCCCTCCCGAATACTGTGTTCTATGTATGTCTGCATAAATTTTATTGCCTGCGATTTTACCGGGTAAATAAAGCCATCTGCCATTTCTGTATTCATATATACCACCGTTTTCCGACCCGTAGTACTCAAATTCTATTCTGACAGGTTTTTTCAGGTTCACGGAATTTGATACGTTTCGTATCCTGATGTTATAACTATGTGGCATGGGGGTTATACCCGCACCAAAAGAACTTTCATATAAAGCGGTCCTGCTTATAGATATACCGGTTTCCTCATAAAAACTGCCGGGTTCAACTTTCAATTTTACCGCCCGGTCATGGCTGTCAACTTCACCGCCATGCATCGATAAAAATACGGTATTGGAGCCGCCTGCTGAAGATTCCATGTTTTCATCCTGAAATGCAATAATATATGCTTCCCTGAAACCGTCCTTATATTCCATCAAAAAGCTTTCTCTATATCTGAAATTTTCTCTGTCCAGATTATATCTTTTGATTATTGTTGAGTCGTTATCTATGCTTGATTTCCAGCTATTATTTTTCCCTCTGATATAATCGAGTTTCCCCTGGGCTTCCCCGTCCAGTGTCCCGATAATTCCGCCGTGTACTAGTCCATTTTCCCCTGTAGCTATACTATCTTTAAAATTTTCATCCCTGAAGGCCTTTTCATATGCTTCCCTGAAACTGCTTCTGAAGTCCCCCAGGAATGCACTTCTATATGCAGTAGTTTCCCTATCCAAATTATATCTTTCTATGATTTTCTTATTTGAAGGAATAGCCTTGCTCCAATTATTTTTTCTACCGCCTAAAGAATCCATATACCCGCTTAACTGCCCTTCAATTTCCCCCATCCTGTTACCATAGGATTTTTTCTTATTTTCCGAATCATCACTGCTGTAAACAATATTCTCTTGAACAACAAAGTGATCTGAGGTTCCCGGGTCGGATTCATTGTCATAAATATCCGCAGAAGCTATTATGTTAGGATTTATATTAAGCACAACTGAAAGAAATAGTACAAAAGCTATTGTTAAAGCTGTTTTTTCTTTCATTTTAAAGACCCCCCTTTCTTATTGACATTGTCAAAATTAATTAAATATAATTATCAGCTATATCGGCAGTTCTAGTCTGTCTGCTATATATTAGGAATAATTATTGTTTTTCCGGGTTTTAAATCCCAATTGCCCTTAATGCCGTTGTATTTTTTAATAACATTCTGTTTCGATGCATCATCATAAAAAGCCTTGCTGATACTGCTCAGGGTGTCCCCCGCCTGTACATCGTAAACTCTGTAGTCCCCTGTGCTGTCATCATCGACATCCGGGTAATCCATTGTATAAAATGCTTCCAGAGCATCAAACAGTAACGTGCCTTTTCCATGCTCAGGAGATTTTATCTCGATTATAATACTTTCCACCTTTACCGGAAATTCAAATTTATCATTAGGGATATCTACTTTTAAGTGTTTCCAACCGGTCCAGTTTACTTCCTCACATAAATCCAAGTCATGCTTATTGCCTTCCTTGTCTTTCAATCCGAGTATTATACCATGCCCGGTTGAATCATAGGAATATACCCATAAACCCATGCCTTCGGGAGGCTGAACAATAGTTGCATCTTTGTTCAGAACCGCATGAATATATTTTATATCTTCAATCGGCGGAAAATTATAATACAATCCCAAGGAGCCTGAACCCTGTTTTGAGTTTCTATTTACAGCTATCTGCCCCCTCATACCCGGATGTGAAGGTACAAAATTCAGGACCCTGCTGTCAAATCCTTCTAAAAGTATTCTTGAGCTGTCAAAGTTTATTTT